>JAIXQE010000160.1 GCA_027485815.1 Opitutaceae bacterium | reverse complement strand
GGAGCATCGGCACCCTGCGGGCGGCCCTCCGCCGGCTGGGCCTCGAGCGCGACACGCTCCTCGTCTTCTGCAGCGACAACGGCGGCCTGCCCGAGGTGAAGCCCTCGTCCGTCGGCGGCCTGCGCGGCAACAAGAGCACCCTGTTCGAGGGCGGCCTCCGCGTCCCCGGCATCATCGAGTGGCCGGCGGTGATCCGTCCGCGCGTGACGTCCTTCCCCGCCTGCACGATGGACCTCTTCCCCACGGTCGCGGAGCTCGCGGGCGTGCCCGCCGCGGCCCTGCTGCGGCCGCTCGACGGGCAGAGCCTGCGCCCGCTGTTCACCAGCGAACCGGCGCGGCGCGAGCAGCCGATCCCATTCCGGTACGGCCCGCGGGCCGCGTGGATCGACGGCCGGCACAAGCTCATCGCCGACGACCACGGCCGCGGCGCGGTGCAACTGTACGACCTCGAGGCCGACCCCGCCGAGGCGCGCGACCTCGCGGCGGACCAGCCGGCCCTCGCCGCGCGCCTGCGGGAGGCGTTGCTGACCTGGAACGCGACCGTCGAGGCGAGCATCGCGGGCCGCGATTATCCGGGTGGCCGGGTGGAGCCGCCGGATGCCGGCCGCGTGAACTGGTACGAGACGCCCGGCTACGCGCCCTACCTCGAGGCCTGGAAGGGCCGCTGGGAGTTCGCGTCCTACCTCAACCGCGCGGCCGCCGGCGAACCCGCCGCGGCGCGCAAGAAGAAGCAGTCCAACCGCTAATCCCTCCTTACCTCCCATGCGCACCCCTCTTCCGCGTCTCCTCCTGGTCCTCACGGGCCTCCTGTTGTCATTCCCGGCCGCCCGCGCCGCCGCGCCCGCCCCGGACCCCAAGCGCCTGCCCAACGTCCTGTTCATCATCGCCGACGACCTGAACACGCTGCTCGGGGCGTACGGCGACCCGCAGGCGCGGACCCCGCACCTCGACCGGCTCGCCGCCCGCGGCGTCCGTTTCGACCGCGCCTACTGCACCTTCCCGCTCTGCGGGCCCAGCCGGAACTCGATGCTGACCGGGCTTTATCCGAACAGCTCGGGCATCTACGGCAATAATCAGATCTTCCGCCAGACCGTACCCCAGCAGGTGAGCCTGCCCCAGGCCTTCCGCCATCAGGGCTGGTTCGCCGCCCGGCTCGGCAAACTGTACCACTACGGCGTCCCCAACTCGATCGGCACCGACGGCCACGACGACCCGGCCTCCTGGGAACTGGAGCTCAACCCCGCGGGCGTCGACCGCCTTGAGGAGCACCCGAAGATCTTCAGCCTCACCCCGGGCTCGTTTGGCGGCACCCTCAGCTGGTACGCCTCCCCGAAGGGCGACGAGCACCACACCGACGGCAAGCTGGCCGACGCCGCCGAGTGGGTCCTCGAGCGCTGCGCGAACCGCCGCGACCGGCCCTTCTTCCTCGCGGTGGGCTTCTTCCGTCCGCACACGCCCTACGTGGCCCCGCGCCCCTATTTCAACGCCTATCCCGAGGCCGAGATGCGCGTGGTGAGCGGCGTGAAGGAGGATCAGGCCGACCTGCCGCCCGCGGCGCTCGCCAGCTACAAGCGCGAGCAGGACCAGCTCACCGACCCGCTCCGGCGGCAGGCCCTGCAGGCCTACTACGCCAGCATCAGCTTCATGGACGCCCAAGTGGGCCGCGTCCTTTCCGCGCTGGACCGACTCGGCCTGGCGGACTCGACGACCCTCGTGTTCACCAGCGACCACGGCTACCTGACCGGCGAACACGGGCTCTGGCAGAAACAGAGCCTCTTCGAGCCTTCGGCGCGCGTGCCCCTGCTGATCGTCGCCCCAGGGGTGGCCCGGCCCGGCTCGGTCGTGCGGACGCCGGTGAGTCAGGTCGACCTCTACCCGACGCTCTGCGACCTCGCCGGCGTCACCCCGCCCGCGAACCTGCAGGGCGAGAGCCTGGTGCCGCTGCTGAAGGATCCCGCGGCACCCTCGCGCGGCTGGGCGCTGACGCAGGTCGCGCGCGGCGGACGCGTCGCGGGGGCCGCGGCACCGAGCGCGGCAAAGGCCGAGCCGGCACCCGGGAAGGTCAAGGGCGGGGCGCGGGCCGCGAAGAAGGCCGCGAGCGGCGGCGAACCCGGGGAACGTTTCTTCGGCTACAGCCTGCGCACCCCCCGCTGGCGCTACACCGAGTGGGGCGACGCCGGCAAGCACGGCGCCGAGCTCTACGACCACGACCGCGATCCGGGCGAGTTGACCAACCTCGCGGACCGGCCCGACCACGCGGCGACGCGGCGGGAGCTGTCGGCCAAGCTCGCGACGGCCGTGCGCGCCACCTACCCCGCCTCCGGTGAGGCCCCCGCCGTCCGCGAGGGCCTCTGGATGCCCCTCCTCGTCCCCTGAACCCCTCCCGCCGATGCGCCGCCTGCTGCCGCTCCTCCTGCTGCTCCTCAGTCCCCTCGCGCCGGTCCACGCGGCCGCGCCCGCCCGGCCGAACCTCGTCGTGTTCCTGATCGACGACATGGGCGTGATGGACTCGTCCGTGCCGTTCCTCACCGATGCGGCGGGCCGGCCCCAGCGGCATCCGCTGAATGAGTTTTACCGCACCCCGGCGATGGAGCGGCTCGCCGCCCGCGGAATCCGGTTCAGCCAGTTCAGCGCGATGAGCGTGTGCTCCCCCACGCGCATCTCGATCCAGAACGGCCAGAACGCCGCGCGCCACCGCACCACCAACTGGATCAACCCCAACACCGACAACGCCGGAACGCAGGGGCCCGCGGACTGGAACTGGCGCGGCCTGCGCCGTGGGGACGTCACCCTCGCACGGCTGCTGCAGGAGGCCGGCTACCGCACGCTCCACGTCGGCAAGGGCCACTTCGGCCCGGTCGGCAGCGAGGGCGCAGACCCGCTCAACCTCGGATTCGACATCAATGTCGGCGGCGCCGCCTTTGGCGCCCCCGGCACCTACTACGCGAAGGATGGCTTCGGCAAAACCAACGCCAAGCGCGCGTCCTCCGCCGTGCCCGGCCTCGACGCCTACCACGGCTCGGAGACCTTCCTCACCGAGGCCCTCACCCTCGAGGCCAAGCGGCACGTCGGCGAGGCCGTCCGCGCCGGCCGGCCCTTCTTCCTCTACTTCCCCCACTACGGGGTGCACGCGCCGTTCAACTCCGACCCGCGCTTCGCCGCCCACTACCGCGACTCCGGCCGCAACCCGCAGGCCCAGGCCTTCGCCACCCTGGTTGAGGGCGTGGACAAGTCCCTCGGCGACATCCTCGACCACCTGGAGCAACTGGGCGTGGCCGAGAACACCCTCGTGATCTTCCTCGGCGACAACGGCTCCGACGCACCCCTCGGGCACGAGCACGCCGTCGCCTGCGCGGCGCCGCTCCGCGGCAAGAAGGGCTCCCATTACGAGGGCGGGACGCGCGTCCCCTTCCTCGCCGCCTGGGCGCGCGCCGCGGACAACCCGCACCAGCGCCGCCTCCCCATCCCCGCCGGGGCCGTCCAGACCCAGCCCGCCGCGGTCATGGACCTGTTCCCCACCCTGCTCGGGGCCGCCGGCGTGCCGGCGCCCGCGGGCCACGTCGTCGACGGGCAGTCCCTCGACGCCCTGCTCGCCGGAAAAAGGGATCCGCGGCGCGTGGACACCTTCCTCATGCACTACCCGCACGCCCCGCACCGGACGGATTACTTCACCGTCTACCGCGACGGCCCGTGGAAGGTGATCTATCACTACGTCCCGGGAAAGGCGTCCGACGGCGCCCCGTACCAGCTCTTTCACCTCGGCGACGACCCCTATGAACAGCGTGACCTCGCCCGCGAACGGCCCGCGGACCTGCGCCGGCTGATGCAGGGGATGATCGCCGCGCTGGAGGGCCACGGCGCCCTGTACCCGCGCGATCCCGCGTCAGGCGCCGCGCTGCGTCCCCGCCTCCCCTGAGTCTCCCGATGCCCCCGCTCCGCCGCGTCCTCGCCCCACTCGCCCTCCTCGCGGCCGCCGCCGTCGGCCACGCCGCGGTCCCGGCCCCCGCCAACATCATCGTCATCCTGACCGATGACCAGGGGTACGGGGACCTCGGCTGCTACGGCAGCCCGACGATCCGCACGCCGCACCTTGACCGGATGGCGGCCGAGGGCGTGCGCTTCACGGACTTCTACTCGGGGGCGGAGGTGTGTTCCCCGAGCCGGGCGGCGCTGCTCACGGGCCGGTATCCCCCGCGCAGCGGCATGGCGGGGGATCGCCGGGTGCTGTTCCCGAATTCGGCCGGCGGCCTGCCGGCGGGCGAGGTCACGCTCGCGGAGGCCCTCAAGGCGCGCGGCTACGCGACGGCCCACATCGGCAAATGGCACCTCGGCATCCGGCCGGGCTCGCGGCCGCGCGACCAGGGGTTCGACCGCACCTTCGGCCTGCCCTACTCCAACGACATGGACGCCCGGCCCGGCATCACCGGGCGCATCCGCGCGAGCGACACTCCGCCCGCCGACGGCTGGAACGTCCCGCTGGAACGCGATGGCGAGGTCATCGAGCGCCCGGCGGTGCAGGCGACGCTCACCCGCCGCTACACCGACGAGGCGCGGCGCTTCATCGCCGAGCACGCGGACCGGCCCTTCTTCATTTACCTCGCCCACTCGATGCCGCACACCCCGCTGTTCGCCTCGCCGGAGTTCCGCGGCCGCAGCCGGCGCGGGCTCTACGGGGACGTGATCGAGGAACTCGACGCCAGCACCGGCGAAATCCTCGACGAGCTCCGGCGCCGCCAGCTCGCGGAACGCACCTTCGTCTTCTACACCAGCGACAACGGCCCGTGGCTGATCGAGGGCCTGCAGGGTGGCAGCGCCGGACCCCTGCGCGAGGGCAAGGGCAGCACGTGGGAGGGCGGGATGCGGGTGCCCGGCATCGCCTGGATGCCCGGCCGCCTCAATCCCGCGGTCACCAGCGTGCCGGCCAGCTTCCTCGATCTGTTCCCGACGGCCCTCGCCCTCGCCGGCGCGCCGGCGCCCGCGGGAGTCACGCTCGACGGCAACAGCCTGCTCCCGCTGCTCGCCGAGGGGCGCGACCTCGGGGAACGCGCCTATTTCTTTTACCGCGGCTTCGAGCTCTTCGCGTGCCGCCTCGGGGACTGGAAGGCGCACTTCCAGACCCAGGCCGGCTACGGCCAGCCGAAGCCCGAGGCCCATGAACGTCCCCTCCTCTTCCGCCTCCCGCACGACCCGGGCGAACGGCACGAGCTCGGCGCCGCGCACCCGGAGGTCCTCGCCCGCATCCAGGACGCCGTCACCCGGCATCGCGCCGCGCTGAGCCCCGGGGCGCCCCAATTCAAATGACCCGCCTGCTCCGTCCGCGCCCCTTCGTCGCCGCCCTCGCCCTCGCCGCCCTCGCCGCGGGCCACGCCGCCGCATCCGCCCGCGCCGCCGCCCCGGCGGAACGGCCGCCGAACATCATCCTGATCGTCGCCGACGACCTGGGCTGGGCGGATCTGGGGGTGCAGGGGGCCAAGGGGTTCCGGACCCCGCAGCTCGACCGCCTGGCTGCGGAGGGCACGCGCTTCACGCGGTTCTACGTGGCGCAGGCCGTCTGCACCGCCTCGCGGGCCGCCCTCCTGACGGGGGCCTACCCGAATCGCCTCAACCTGCAGGGGGCCTTCAACCACACCAGCCGCGACGGAATTCACGAGGACGAATGGCTCCTGCCGGAGATGCTGCGCGCGCGCGGCTACGCCACGGGCGCGATGGGCAAGTGGCACCTCGGCACGCGCCGGAAGTTCAACCCGCTCCGCCACGGCTTCGACGAGTGGTTCGGCATCCCGTATTCCAACGACAACTCGCGCTACCACCCCACCCTCGCCCCCGAGATGCCGCCCCTGCCCCTGGAGGATGGCGAAAAGGTCGTCGAGCTCGACCCGGACCAGGCGCAGTTCACCCGGCGCTTCACGGACCGCGCCCTCGCCTTCATCGAGCGCCACGCCGCGCGCCCCTTCTTCCTGTACCTCCCGCACGTGATGCCGCACGTGCCGATCTTCGCTTCGGAGAAGTTCCGGGGACGCTCCGCGGGCGGGCTCTACGGCGACGTGATGGAGGAGCTCGACGCCTCCGTCGGCGAACTGCTCGCCGCCCTCCGCCGCCATCGCCTCGAGGAGAACACGCTGGTCATCTTCATCTCGGACAACGGCCCGTTCCTCTCGTATGGCGAACACGCCGGCTCCGCGCTCCCCCTGCGCGAGGGCAAGCTGACCGCCTTCGAGGGCGGCGTCCGGGTCCCCTGCCTGGTGCGCTGGCCCGGACGCGTCCCCGCGGGCCGCGTGTCCGAGGTGCCCTTCATGGCCATCGACTGGCTCCCGACGCTCACCGCCCTCGTCGGCGGCCGCCCGCCGGACCGCCGCATCGACGGCCGCTCCGCCCTCCCGTTGCTCCTGGGCCAGCCGGACGCCCGCGAACCCCAAGAACACCTCTTCTTCTATTCGGGCACCGCCCTGCACGCGGTTTCCTCCGGACCGTGGAAGCTCCACTTCCCTCACCCCTACCTCACCGTCGCCGCCGAGCCCGGCAAAGGCGGCAAGCCGTCCAACTTCGGGCGCCTCGCCCCGCGCGCGATCACCCAATCGGGCGTCGACGGCATCGCCAGCCGCCACGGCTACCGCGTGGAGCAGATCGGCCTGTCGCTCTTCCACCTCGGGGACGACCCCGGGGAGACGCGCGACGTGGCCGCGGCGCACCCGGACGTCGTGCGGCGCCTGCAGGCGGCCGCGGAGGCGGTCCGCGGCGACCTCGGGGACAGTCTCACCGGCGCCAAGGGCGCGGGCCTGCGGCCGGCCGGCCTCGACTCTTCCCCATGAAGCTCCCGCTCCTCCCCCTGTTCCTCGCCGCGACCGTGACGCTCGCCGGCGCCGCTTCCCCGCGGCCGCCGAATGTGATCGTCATCATGTCGGATGACAGCGGTTACTCCGACCTCGGCTGTTACGGCGGGGAGATCGCGACCCCCAACCTCGACGCCCTCGCGCGCGGCGGCGTGCGCTTCACCCAGTTCTACAACACCGCCCGCTGCTGCCCCACCCGCGCCGCGCTCCTCACCGGGCTCTACCCGCATCAGGCCGGCATCGGGCACATGATGGACGACCGCGGCCTCGACGGCTACCGTGGGGACCTGAACCGCCAGTGCCTGACCCTCGCCGAGGCGGTGCGCCCGGCCGGTTACCGCACGTACATGGTCGGCAAGTGGCACGTCACGAAGAAGGTCCGTCCGGACGGCGACGCCGACCGCCAGAACTGGCCCCTGCAGCGCGGCTTCGACCGCTTCTACGGGACGATCCACGGGGCGGGCAGCTTCTTCGACCCGAACTCCCTCGTCCGCGACAACACCCCGATCTCGCCCTTCGCCGATCCCGAGTACCGGCCGGAGCAGTTCTACTACACCGACGCGATCAGCGATCACGCCGTCCGTTTCGTCGCGGAGCACACGCGGGACCACCCGGACCGGCCGTTCCTGATGTACGTGGCCCACACCGCGCCGCACTGGCCGATGCACGCCAAGCCCGCCGACCTCGCCAAGTACCGCGGCAAGTACGACGCCGGCTACGACGCGATCCGCGCCGCGCGCGTCGCCCGGATGCGGGAACTGGGGCTGCTCGACCCCCGGTGGACCGTCGCCCCGCAGCGCGGCGGCGCGTGGGCGGACGTGGCCGACAAGGAGTTTGAGCTCCGCTGCATGGAGGTCTTCGCCGCGATGCTCGATTGCCTCGACCAGGGCGTCGGCCGCCTCGTCACCGAGCTGCGCCGCACCGGGCAGCTGGACAACACGCTCGTGCTGTTCCTCCAGGACAACGGCGGCTGCGCCGAGACCCTGGGCCGGACCCGGCAGAATCCGGGCCCGCGGGAACGCGCCGCCGCCCCCTCCCTCGCCCCGCTGGCCGCGGATTACCTGCAGCCGGACATGATCCCGAAGCAGACGCGCGACGGCTTTCCGATGCGCCAGGGCCACGGGGTCCTGCCGGGGGCCGGCGACACGTACATCGCCTACGGCGAGGCGTGGGCCAACGTGAGCAACACGCCCTTCCGCGAGTACAAGCACTGGGTCCACGAGGGCGGCATTTCTTCGCCCCTGATCGCGCACTGGCCGGCCGGCATCCCGGCCGCCCGCCGCAACGCGCTCGAGGCCCAGCCGGCCCACCTCATCGACCTGATGGCGACCCTGATCGACGTCGCCGGCGCACGCTACCCGACCGAATACCGCGGGGAACGCCTCACCCCCCTCGAGGGCGTGAGCCTGCTCCCCGCGTTCTCCGGGCGCTCCGTCGGCCGGCGGCAGCCGCTCTTCTGGGAACACGAGGGCAACCGGGCGGTGCGCGACGGCCGCTGGAAGCTCGTCGCGAAGGGGGCCACGGGCCCGTGGGAATTGTACGACCTCGACGCCGACCGCACCGAGACCCACGACCTCGCCGCCCGCGAGCCCGCCCGGGTCCGGGAGCTCGCCGCCGCATGGGAAACGTGGGCCCGCCGCGCGCAGGTCATCCCGTGGATCTGGGGTCCGCCCCACGGCGCCCCCAAGGCCGGCAAGGGCAAGAAACAGGCGCCCGGCGACTGACGCCGCGGAGTAAGGTGGCACGCGGCGCGGAGAATTCGCTTCCGCTCCCCGGAAGGAAGGCGTCTGCTGCGCCACCCCGCGATGAAGACCCTCCTCCTGCTCCTCGCCACCCTCCCGATCCTGCTCGCCGCCGACCTCGCCCCGGTCCACCGCGACCTGCCCTACGCGCCGGCCGCCGCACCGCGACAGGTGCTCGACGTCTACGCGCCCCCGGGCGCAAGTGACCTGCCCGTCGTGTTCTGGATCCATGGCGGGGGCTGGCAGGCCGGCGACAAGACGCAGGTCCAGGAGAAGCCGCGGGCCTTCACCAGCCGGGGGTTCGTCTTCGTGGCGGCCAATTACCGGCTGCTGCCGGCCGCGGACATGACGGCCCTGACCGACGACGTGGCGCGGGCCCTCGGCTGGGTGCACGCGAACATCGCCGCGCACGGCGGCGACCCGCGCCGGATCTTCGTGATGGGGCATTCGGCGGGCGCGCAACTTGCGGCGCTGCTCTGCACCGACGAGCGCCGCCTGCGGGCGCACGGGGTCCCCTTCGCCGCCTTGCGCGGCTGCGTGCCGGTCGACGGCGACACCTACGACCTGCCGGCCATGATCACCACCGCCGAGACGCGCCGGCGCGTGCACGGGCAGCCGGAGCCCAAGTCCTCCCACCGCGCCAAGTTCGGGACCGAGGCGCAACACCGCGACTTCTCCGCCGTGACCCACGTCGCGCCCGGCAAGGGCATCCCCCCCTTCCTGATCCTCCACGTCGCGGAACACCCGGACACCACCGCGCAGGCGCAGCGCCTCGGCGCGGTCCTGCGCGCGGCGGGCGTGCCCGTGAAGGTATTCGGCGCCCGCGAGACGAACCACTCCCGCATCAACGCCGAGCTCGGCCTGCCGCAGGATCCTTGCACCCGCGAACTCTGGGCCTTCGTCGATGCACACGCGGGATCGGGACGCTGACGGACCGCCGGGAGACCCCGCCCGCCTCCTTTCCGCCACCCCGGGGCGGACCGAGCCGGGGGCCGAAAACGAAGAAGGAGCCGGGGGAAACCGGCTCCTTCTGGTTCATCCCCGGGCGGGCCGGGGTTGAGGAAAATCCGCGCGGGACGCGGCTCAGCGGTCGACCGAAACCTCGGTCGCGTCCGGCCCGTAGGTCACCGTGATCTTGGTGGCCGTGCGGGAGATCGTGGTGGGCCAGGTCTCGCCGGAGCGGCTGGTGTTCAACGTCTTGACGTACTCCGTCTTGAGCGTCGCGACCGGGACCTCGGCGACGCCGCCGTTCTCCAGGAAGTACTGGTCGGCCGCGGCGGAGAGCTGGCGCAGGTCGTTCAGGATGGTCTTCTCGGTCGCCGTCTGGCGGACCTTGTTGAAGGCCGGAACCGCCATCGCGGCCAGGAGGCCGATGATGACGACGACGATCATGATTTCGACGAGGGTGAACCCCTTGCGGGCGGACTGGCTGATCTTGTTCATGGTGGCAGTAGCGGGTGAGCGGACGTTTTGGTGATAAAGCTCAGGTTGAGCGATGGGCCGACGTTGGTTTTACCGCAAAAGACCGGCAAGGGGGTTCGCCGCCGGCGTCTACGGAGCCGAGGGGCGTGGGACTACGTATTCGGGCTCGCGCCGTCCCCGGGGCGCCATTTGCTCCCGGCATGACCCCTGAGGCCGCTTCGAACGCCCCGCTCGTGCACCGCGGCGCCCGCCACCTGCGGACCCAGCTCGATGCCGTGCCAGGCGTCCCCTGCCCCTGCGGCACCGCCCGCCGCGGGTTCGCGGTGCCCGGCAACGACCTCGCCACCATCCATCTGGTGGACATCTCCGCCGACGCGCGGACCCACTACCACCGGCGGATGACCGAGATCTACCTCGTGCTGGAGGGCGAGGGCTTCATCGAACTCGACGGGGAACGGGTGCCCGCCCGGCCGATGCTCTCGGTGATGATCCAGCCCGGTTGCCGCCACCGCCTCGTGGGGCGCTTCCGCATCGTCAACGTCGCGATCCCCGCCTTCGACCCGGCGGACGAGTGGTTCGACTGAGCCGGCCGCAGCGACCCGCCTAGTCCGCGCGCACCGGATTCACGGCCGCGCCCGCCTTGGCCGGGGTGCGGGGTGCTGCTCCACCCTCCAAAGTCCGGATCGCGCCCGCCCGCACGCTGCCGATCACCTCGGCATTCTGGGGCACCTCGATTCTGGTCTCCAGTTTCGTGTCCCGGCCGATGTGGTCAGCCGCGACCGCGGCGAGCAGCGGCATCGCGGTCTCCATCCGGCCGGAGACGCCCAGCACCGCGACGCGTACGTCCCAGACCTCGGGACCGGTGCCCTTGTCGATCCCGCGGGACGCGTTGGCGCGGGCGGCCAACTGCAGGAACGTCTCCCGCGAGCCGGCGTCGACGCGGGGCGTGGCCGCCACCCCGAAGCCCACCTCGATGAAGAGATCCGGCGGCACGCCCGCCGGCGCCTCGAACATCCCCTTGCCGGCGAGCGCGGCGTCGACGCACGCCTTGATCACGTCCACCTGCGCCGTCTGAGCCGTGACCGTGGACTTGCGCGCGAGCAGGCGGTACGACTTGCCGGCGGCCGGCGCGGGCAGGTCCGGGGCGGCGATGGCGTCCACCAGCACGCGGAACTTGGGGGTGAAGACGGTGTTGCAGCCCGCCAGGAGCAGGAGCCCGAGCGGGGCGGCCAGCCACCGGGGGAGGGCGAAGCGCGAGCTCATCGGGGAAGACTGCATAACGCGGTTCGGCCGCCGTGCAACTCGCGGGACCGGTCACTCCAGGCGCACCCGGGCCCGGTAGAACGCCTCGCAGCGGGCGTGGATCGCGGACGCGGAGCCCAGCGCGAGCGCCTCCTCGGCCAGCGCGCGCGCGTCGCTCATCCGCATCGCCCGGATGAGGTACTTCACCGCGGGGATCCAGGCCGGCGACATGCTCAGGGAGTTGAAGCCGAGCCCGAGCAGCAGCGGAGCATACACCGGATCGCCCGCCATCTCGCCGCAGACCCCCGCCGGAATGCCGGCGCGGCGGGCCTCGGTGACGATCTGACGGAGCGAACGCACGACCGCCGGGTGCGTCGGCTCGTAGAGGTGGGCGATGCGGTCATTCCCCCGGTCGATCGCGAGGGTGTACTGGATCAGGTCGTTGGTCCCGACGCTGAAGAACCGGCACTGGCGGGCGAGCAGGTCGGCGATGAGGGCGGCGCTCGGGATCTCGATCATCGTGCCCACCTCCAGCTCGCCGTCGTGGGGGATGCCCGCGGCGCGCAGCTCCTCCCGGCACTCCGCGAGCAGGGCGTTGGCCCGCTCCAGCTCGTCCAGCCCACTGATCATCGGATACATCATCCGCACCCGCCCGTGGGCGCTGGCCCGGAGGATGGCGCGGAGCTGGGCCTTGAAGACCGCCGCGTGTTCCAGGCACCAGCGGATCGCCCGGAAGCCCATGAAGGGGTTGGGCTCCCGCGGGAACAGGTCCGTCTGGCCGGTCATCGGCTTGTCGCCGCCGAGGTCGAGGGTGCGGATGATCACGGGCCGCGGCGCCACCGCCTCCACCACCGCGCGGTAATCCCGGTACTGCTCCTCCTCGGTCGGCAGGCGGCCGGCGTTCAGGTAGAGGAACTCCGTGCGGTACAGGCCCACGCCCTCCGCCCCGTGCTCCGCCACGAGCCGCGTCTCGTCCGCCTTCTCGATGTTCGCCTGCAGCGTCACCGCCACCCCGTCCAGCGTCACCGCCGGAAGGTGGCTGACCTCGCGCAGGAGGGCCTCGAAGGACTTCTTGCGCTCCTGGATCTTGCCGTAGCGGAAGAGCGTGGCCTCCGAGGGGTTGACGATTACCAGGCCGTCGTAGCCGTCGATGATGGCCCAATCCCCGTCGCTCACCCGCCGGGTAAGGTCGCGGAGCCCCACCACCGCGGGGATCTTCATCGACCGGGCGACGATCACCGCGTGGCTGGTCTTGCTGCCGGAATCCGTGACGAGCGCCAGCGCCGAGGAGCGGTCGAGCGAGGCCGAGGCGGACGGCGAGATGTCGACCGCGACCACGATCCGCTCGCCGGCCAGCCGCTTGAGGGAGTTCTCGGCCTGGCCGAGGAGGTTCTGGAGCACGCGCTGCGCGACGTCACGCAGGTCGACCGCGCGCTCGCGGAGGTACTCGTCGTCGATCTCCTCGAACGCCCGGATGTAGCGGGCGGAGACGCGCTGGAAGCAGCCCTCGATGTTCCGGCCGGACTCCTCGAACTCGCGCACCGTCTCCCCGATGAGGGCCTCGTCCTCGAGCACCAGCAGGTGGGCGTCGAAGATCGCGGCCTCCTCGGGCCCGAGGTTGCGTTCCACCTCGGCCTTGATCCGGGCGATCTGCTGCCGGGTCGCGACGAGCGCCCGGTCGAAGCGCGCCACCTCGTCGATCCGGCGCTCCGTCTCGACCTGGTAATCGGGAACCTGCAGCTCGCTCTGCAGGTAGAGGAAAACCTGGCCGTACGCGATCCCCTGCGAGGCGGCGATGCCTTGCACGGTGAACTCGTGGCGATCCCGGGTTTCCATCGGTGAAGGGGGAGACGGGCCCGCGCGGGGTGACGCGGGCGCCGCCCTTGAATAACCCCCCCGCCCGGGGACGGGTCAATGCGGATTTAAGCAATCCGCGCCTCGGTGACGAAGGCGGAGGGACCCCAGCAGGTCCGGACCAGTTCCGCGAGGGGCGCCACCGGCCGGCCCTCGGGCAAGAAGGCGAAGCAGGCGCTGCCGCTGCCACTCATCCGGCCTTCCACGCCGGCGGCCGTCCGGAGCCGGGCGAGCAGCTCGGGAAGCGCGGGAAACTTGGCGAAGGCGGGCGCCTCCATCGAATTCCGCAGGAGGGCCTCGGCGGGCGCCGCCGGATCCGCCCGCCACCGCGCCAGCCACGCCTCCGCCTCGGCCGCGGGCCAATAGGAACCCGGCGCGCCCGCGGCCAGCCGGGCATACGCCCACGGCGTCGCGATGCCGAACGCGGGCTTGAAGACCAGCAACCGCCGGCCCCGCAGGCGCGCCGCCTCCGCCGGGAGCAACGCTTCGACCCGCTCGCCCCGGCCGCGCAGGACCACCGGGCCGTCCGCCAGGAACAACGGACAATCGGAGCCCAGTTCCGCCGCGAGGCGCGTCAACCCACCCGCATCCAGACGGTGCTCCGGCGGAGCCAGCCGGTTCAGCGCCCGCAGGGCCGCCACCGCGTCGCTGCTGCCGCCCCCCAGGCCGGCGCCGGCCGGAATCCGCTTGCGCAGGCGGAAGGCCACCCCGCCCGTCCAGCCCGTCTCCCGCCGGAAGGCCGCCGCGGCCCGCAGCACCAGGTTGTCGGGGCCGGCCGGCAGTTCCGGGTCATCGCAGGCCAGCGACACCTCCGGCGCCGGCGCCGCCTCCAGGGTATCCGCGAGGTCGAGCGTCGCCACCACCGAGACCAGGTCATGAAAACCGTCCGGCCGCTGGCCCGTGATGGCGAGCAGGAGGTTGACCTTGGCGGGGGCGGCGAGGACCAGCGGCGACACCGCGACCTTCTCGCGCGCCCGCGGGTCCGGCGCAAGCGCCGCGGCGCCGGCTGCCGTTTTGACTTCTATCCCCGCGGCAGGCCGGCCTTACTCCCGCCCGATGCCCTGCGAACTGATCCTCGTCCTCGACGCCCAGTCGCCCCGCGAAGTCGCCCCGGTGCTCCGCCAGCTGCAGGGCACCGTGCGCTGGGCCAAACTCGGGCTCGAGATGTTCACCGCCTGCGGCCCGGACGCCGTCCGCGAGATCGCCGACCTCGGTTTCTCGGTGTTCCTCGACCTCAAGCTGCACGACATCCCGAACACCGTGGCCAAGGCCGTGGAGTCCGCCTCCCGCCTGCCGGTCGGGATGCTCACGCTCCACACCGGCGGCGGCCGCGAGATGATGGAGTGGGCGGTGAAGGCCCAGCGCCAGCACGCGCCCGACCTGCTGCTGCTCGGGGTCACCGTGCTCACCTCGATGAGCGCCCCCGCCCTCGCCGCGACCGGCGTCGCCGGCACGCCCGAGGAGCAGGTCGTCCGCCTCGGGCGGCTCGCCGCCGACGCCGGCCTGCGCGGGCTCGTCTGCTCGCCGCTGGAGATCGCCCCCTTGCGCGCCGTCCTGCCGGCCGAGGTGAAGCTGGTGACGCCCGGCATCCGCCCCCGCGACGCGCGGGCGGACGACCAGACGCGCGTCATGACGCCCGCCGAGGCGGTGCGGGCCGGCTCGAATTACCTCGTGGTCGGACGGCCGATCTTCAAGGCGCCCGACCCGGTCGCCGCCGCCCGCGCGATCCTCGCGGAAGTCGGCGCCTGATCCCGATGGGCCGCACCGCCGCCATCCTGCTCGCCGCCGGCAGCGGTTCCCGGATGGCCGGGGCCGTGGCCGACAAGGTCCTCGCGCCGCTCGCCGGCCGACCCGTCTTCGCCCACTCGGCGGCCGCCTTCCTCGCCAGCGGGGTCGCCGACCTCCACGTGGTCGTCTACCGCGACCAGCGCCAGATGCTCGCCCTCGCCGCCTGCGCCCCCACCCCCACCCTGCTGGTGCGCGGCGGCCGCGAACGGCGCGACTCCGTCCGGCTCGCCCTCGAGGCCCTCCCGGCCGACATCGCCCACGTCTTCATCCACGACTGCGCCCGCCCCCTCATCCACCCCGACCAGCTGGTCGCCCTGCTCAAGATCGTCCGCCGCGAACACGCCGTGGTGCTCGCCCACCCCGTGACCGACACGATCAAGGAACTCCGGCCCGCGGGGCGCCGCGGCGGACCGGAACGCCTCCGCACCCTCGCCCGCGACCGCCTCTGGGCCGCGGAAACGCCGCAGGTCTTCGCCCGCGAGCTGATCGTCCGGGCCCACGCCCGCGTCGCCGCCCGCGACCTCCCCGTCACCGACGACGCCCAGGCGGTCGAATTGCTCGGACACCCGGTGGCGGTCCTCGCGAACGACCGCCCCAACCCCAAGCTCACCACGCCCGCCGACCTCGCCTACGTCGAGTTCCTGCTCGCCCGCACCCCCGCGGACTCCCGCCCATGATCCCCCGCATCGGCCACGGCTACGACATCCACCGCACCGCCCCCGGGCGGCCGCTGGTCCTCGGCGGCGTCCGCTTCGAGGCGGACTTCGGCCTCGAGGGCCACAGCGATGCCGACTGCCTCACCCACGCGCTCTGCGACGCCCTCCTCGGGGCCGCCGGCCTGCCGGACATCGGGCACTTCTTCCCCGACACCGACCCGGCCTACCGCGGGATCGATTCCCAGCTGTTGCTGCAGCGGGTCTGCGCGGAGTTGCGCACCCGCGGCCTGCAGCCCGCCAATGTGGACCTGACCCTCATCGCGGAGCGCCCGCGCATCCAACCGCGGCTCGCCGAGATGAAGGCCGCCCTCGCCCGCTCCACCGGCCTCCCCGTCGGGCAGATCGGCCTCAAGGCCACGACGCACGAGGGCGTCGGCGAACTCGGCCAGGGCCGCGCGATCGCCGCCCACGCCGTCGCCCTGCTGATTCCCCGATGAGGCCGCTCCTCCCCCTTTGCCTCGCCGTCCTGCTCGGCGCCGGGTGCCTGCCGCGCGAGACCCGCGTCGAGGCCGGCAACCGCCAGCAGATCCTCCACCGCGGCGTCGGTTACGAGGTCAACGAACTCGACCCGCACGTCGTCACCGGCGTCGCCGAGGGCAACATCCTCCGGGCGCTCTTCGAGGGGCTCGTCACCGAGGACCCCGTCGACCTCCGCCCGGTGCCCGGGGTGGCGGAGCGCTGGGACGTCTCCGCGGACGGCCTCACGTACACCTTCCGGCTCCGCGGGGACGCCCGCTGGAGCGACGGCCGGCCCGTCACGGCGCGCGACTTCACCGCGAGCTTCCAGCGCATCCTCACCCCTTCGCTGGCCGCCGACTACGCAAACATGCTCTATATCCTCCGCGGGGCGGAGGCGTTCCACAAGGGCGGGGGCCGCGACTTCACCACCGTCGGGGCCGAGGCGCTGGACGACCGCACGCTGCGGCTGACGCTCGAACACCCCGCCGCCTACTTCCTGTCCCTGCTCACGAACCCACCCTGGTACCCCGTCCCCGTGGAGACGATCGCCCGCCACGGCCCCGTCGCCCAGCGCGGCAACCCCTGGACGCGCCCCGCCCACATCGTGACCAACGGCCCCTTCCGTCTCACCGAGTGGCGCCAGAACCAGGTGATCGCGGTCGAGAAGTTCCCGGGCTACTGGGACGCCGCCACCGTGCGCCTCAACGGGATCCGCTTCTACCCGCTCGACAGCGTCGACGCCGAGGAGCGCGCGTTCCGGGCCGGCCAGCTGCACGTGACCGAGTACGCGCCGATCAGCAAGATCGACGCCTACCGCCAGCACTCGCCCCACCTGCTGCGGCTCGACCCGTACCTCGCGACCTACTTCTTCCGCCTCAACACGCGCCGCCCACCGCTCAACGACGTGCGCGTGCGTCGCGCCCTCGCGCTCGCGATCGACCGCGAGGCGATCGTCACCCGGCTGCTGCGGGGCGGCCAGCGTCCGGCGCACGCGCTGACCCCGCCGGGCACGGCCGGCTACACGGCGCGGGCCCATTTGCCCTCGGATCCCGCCGCCGCGCGCCAGCTGCTCGTGGAGGCGGGCTTCCCCGGCGGCCGCGGGCTCCCGCCGATCGACCTGCTCTTCAACACCTCGGAGAACCACCGCGCGGTGGCGGAGGCGGTGCAGGAGATGTGGCGGCGCGAGCTCGGCGTGGAGGTGCGCCTCTCGAACCAGGAACTGAAGGTCACCCACGCGGCGCGCCGCGCCGGGGATTACCAGATCCTCCGCGGGGACTGGATCGGCGACTACCTCGATCCCGCGACGTTCCTCGACATCTTCCGCGGGGACAGCGGCAACAATTACACGGGCTGGGCGCAGCCGGAGTACGATGCGGCGCTCTTCGCCGCGGCCCGCACCGCCGATCCCGCGGCCCGGCAGGAACTGCTGCAGCGGGCGGAGGCCATCCTGCTTGAGGGGGTGCCCTTCATTCCCGTGTACCATTACACGCACGTCTTCCTGCTGCATCCCGCGGTGAAGGGCTGGCATTCCAACCTGCTCGATCATCACCCGTACAAGCATGTCTGGCTGGAGCCCTAGGGTCGTCGCCGCGGCCCGGGCGGGCGCGGGCCTGCTCCTCGCGCTGGCCGCGGGGTGCGGGCGACCGTCGGCACCGGCCGCGGAGTCCGTTCTCCGTCTCAGTCAGCGCAATGAGCCCGCCTCGCTCGATCCGGCGACCACCACGCTCTCCGACGAATTCGGCCTGCTGCGCGCCCTGCTCGAAGGCCTGCTGGTCCCGGGTCCGGCCGGCGAGCCGCCGCGGCCCGGCGCCGCCACCCGTTTCGAGGTTTCCCCGGACGGTCGCACTTACGTCTTCCACCTCCGGCCGGAAGGCCGCTGGTCCGACGGTGCGCCGGTCAACGCCGCTGACTTCGTGGCGGCTTACGAGCGCGCCCTGCGCCCCGCCACCGCCTCACCGAAGGCGGCCGCCTTCCACGCGGTCGTCGGGGCGCGGGCCTACGGAACCGGGCAACTGGCCGACTTCGGCGCCGTCGGCTTCCGCGCCCTCGACTCGCGGCGCCTGGAGATCCGGCTCGAGCAGCCCAATCCCCGGTTTCCCTACCACGTCGCCAGCGGCCCGTGGCTGCCGGTGCGCGCCGACGTCGTGGCCCGCCACGGGCGGCGGTGGACGGAGCCGGGCCACTTTGTGGGCAACGGTCCGTTCCTCCTCGCCGCCTGGCGCCCCGATCAGCGGGTCGTCGTGCGCCGCAACCCGGCCTGGCACGGCGTCGCGGGGGTCGCGCTGGACGAGATTCAATTCCTCCGCTTCGACAGCGGCGACGCGGAGGAAAGGGCGTACCGGGCGGGCCAGGTGGAGGCGACGATGGCCGTGCCCGGGGGGAGGCTGTCCGCGTGGGAACGGGAACGTCCCGCGGAACTCCGCCGGGCGACGATGTTCGAGACGCGTTACCTCGCCTTCAACACCCGCCGGCCCGCGCTCACCGCGGGCGTCCGCCGCGCGCTCGCCCTTGCGCTCGACCGGGAGCGACTGGCCGCGACCGTCCTGCAGGGCAGCCACCGGGCCGCGGACCGTTTCCTGCCTCCGGGCCTCGCCCCCGCCGCCGCGCCGGCCGGCGGCACCGTGCGGTTCGACCCGGCCGCCGCCCGCGAGGAACTGGCCCAGGCCGGCTTTCCCGGCGGTCGCGGCCTGCCCCCGCTCGAACTCAGCGGCTGGACCCAGACTCCCGTCCTCGAGGCCATCCAGCAGCTCTGGCGCCGCGAACTGGGCGTGGAGACCACGATCGCCGTCCGCGAGGCGCGGGTGCACCTGGACGCGCTCCGACAGGGCGCGTTCGACCTGGCCTTCATCACCGCGATCCCGGACGCGGGCGACCCGCTCGCGTTGCTGGAGGATTTCGGTCCCGGGCAACCCCTGAATTATCCGGGCTGGAACGATCCGGCCTACGGCCAGTTGCTCGCCGCCGCCGCGGCCACCGCGAATCCGGCGGAGCGCGACGCGCGCCTCGCCGCGGCCGAGGGCGCGCTGCTCGCCGCCTGCCCGCTGACGCCGCTCTACTTCAACACCAAGATCTGGCTCCTCTCCCCTCGCGTGCAGGGCTGGGAGGAGGACGGGCTCTGGGGCCGCACCTACGATCGGCTCCGCCTCCTGCCGCCCTAAATCCCGCAGGGGCCGTGCGCTCAGGCGCGCACGGTGAGCAGCTCGATGTGGCGGGCGCTCGCGGAAGACGCGTTGATCTCCACCAGCGCGCCGGACAGGCGGACGTCCTCCGTCGCGACCTCCGAGCGCCGCGGCATCCCGTCGATAAAACGGTCCACCACGGGTCGGATCTCACGGCCGAGCACGCTGGCGTAAGGGCCGGTCATCCCGACGTCGCAGATGAAGGCGGTGCCCTTGGGCAGGACGCGGGCATCGGCGGTGGCGACGTGGGTGTGGGTGCCGAGCACGGCGGTCACGCGGCCGTCGAGGTGCCAGCCGAGGGCCTGCTTCTCGGAGGTCGCCTCGGCGTGGATCTCGACGACGATCGCGTCGGCCTGGGCGCGCAGCTGCCCGATCAGGCGGTCGGCGGTAAGGAACGGGCAGTCCGCCTTCAGCCCCATGAAGCTCCGGCCGAGCACGGTGAAGACCGCGACGCGGAACCCGCGGGCCTCGATGATGAGGTGGTCCATCCCGGGACAGGCGCGCGGGAGGTTGGCGGGGCGGCAGACGCGGTCCAGCTGGGTGATCTCGTTTTCCCAGCCGCGCTGGTCCCAGACGTGGTCGCCGAGCGTGATCGCGTCGACCCCGCTTTCCAGCAGCGAGCGGGCGATGGCTCCCGTGATCCCGGCCCCGGCCGCGGCGTTTTCAGCGTTGGCCACCACGAAATCGAGGCCGTGTTCGGAGCGGAGCCGCGTCAGGCGACCGGCGATGATGTCCCGGCCGGGCCGGCCGACAATGTCGCCAATGAACAGCAGCTTCAGCATTCGCCCACCGTGCGCCGCCGCCCGGGCCCGCGCGAGCCAATTAGCGGGCCCGCCTCACTCGTACCGGAGCGACTCGATCGGGTCCAGGTTGGCCGCCTTCAACGCCGGATAGAGGCCGGCCGCCACCCCGATGAACGTGCACGTGACGAGGCCGAGGGCCGCCCAGCCCCAGGGGAACACCACCTCGGCCTGGAGCCACACCGCCAGGGCGTTGCCCGTGAGCACGCCGAGGAGGATGCCCACCACCCCGCCCGTGACGGAGAGCAGCACGGCCTCGATCAGGAACTGGCTCAAAATCGAGCGGCGGCGCGCGCCGACCGATTTACGCACCCCGATCTCCTTGGTCCGCTCGGTGACGCTCACCAGCATGATGTTCATGATGCCCACGCTGGCGGCCAGTAGGGCGATGGCGCTGATCACGAGCGCGCCGGCGCGCACGACATCCGCGATCTGCGCGAACGCGGCGATGAGCGAATCATTGGAGTAGATCTCGAAGTCATTCTCCTGCTCGGCGCGCAGGCTGCGGACGATGCGCATCGCGGTGATCGCCCGGTCCAGCGTCTCGTTGTAGACGGCCTGCGAGGGCGCCTGGGTCGCGAGGTTAATCGAGAAGCGTGCCGCCCCGAAGTCGGAGAGGAACCGGGTCACGGGCACGATCACGATCTCGTCCTGCGTCTGCCCGAAGCTGCTGCCCTTCTCGGCAAAGGTGCCGATGACCTCGTAGGTGCGGCCGGCCAGCTTGACGCGCTTGCCGAGGGGCGACTCGGAGGGGAAGAGCTTGCGCGCGACGGTCCGCCCGAGGATCGCGAAGGGCCGGGCGAGATCGACATCCTCGGCGGTGAAGTTCCGGCCAAGGTCGATCGCGTACTGGTTGGCGGCGAGGAAGTGCTCGTTGGAGCCGCCAAAGGTGAGCCCTGGCTCGGTCTGGCGGTTGCCGTGGCTGGCCTGCACCGGCCCGTCGCGGTAAAACGCCTTCAGGCACACGACCTCCGTCACGTCGCGCAGCAGTTGCTGGTAGCGCTGGGCCTGCTCGAGGGTGATGTTGCGCCGCTGCTCGATCCGGCGCCGCGCCTCGCCCGAGGTCTGGAAGCCGGTCGGGTTGCGGCTGATCTGGAAGATGTTCGAGCCGAGCACGCTCAGGCCCGTCTCGATCGAGCCGCGCAGCGCCGAAACGGCCGTCATCACGCCGATCACCGAGAAGACGCCGATGGAGATGCCGGACATCGTCAGGAACGAGCGGAGCTTGTTCACGCCCAGCGACCCGAAGGCCATGCGGAGGATCTCGCGGAATTCCATGGTTACTCGTAGCGGAGGGCCACCACGGGATCGAGGCGGGAGGCACCCCACGCCGGGGCGAAGCCCGAGACGACCCCCGTGAGGATGGAGACCAGCACGCTGACGGCCATCAGGCCGGGCGAGAAGGCGATCGGCAAGGCCGGCAGCAGCGTGGCCAGCACGAGGCTGGCGGCCAGCGTCACCCCGAGGCCCACCAGTCCCCCGATCAGGCAGATCGACACGGCCTCGATCAGGAACTGCAGCAGGATCGTGCGCCGCCGGGCGCCCAGCGCCTTGCGGGTGCCGATCTCCTTGGTGCGCTCCTTCACGCTGACGAAGGTGATGTTCATGATGCCGATCGCGCCGACGAAGAGCGACAACCCGGTGATGAACAGGCCGGCCAGGGCGATGCCCGCCTTGATCGGGTCGAGCTGCTCCTTGAAGGCCTGCTGCTGGTTGATCGAGAAGTTGTCGCGCTCCCCCGGGAGCTGGCCCCGGACGCGGCGCATCGCGCCGATGAGCTCCTCCTCCGCCGCCGCGAGCTTGGTCTTGTCCCGCACCTTCACGCGCAATTCCAGATTGGGCCGGGCCCCGGTCTGCCGCCGGACGGCGTTCAGCGGGGCGACGATCTGGTTGTCGAAGCTGAACAGGCCCAGGAACTCGCCCTGCTTCGCGAGCACGCCGATCACGGTGTAGCGCTCGCCGCGGAGCTGGACCGTCTGGTCGAGCGCGGAACGCCCCGGGAACAGGTTCTCCGCCACCGCGGAGCCGAGCACGCAGACCGGCCGGCCGACGCTCGCCTCGACGTCGTTGAACATCCGCCCCTCCACCACGTCGGTGGTCACGATCCGCGAGTAATCCCCGGTGGTGCCGAACAGCATCACCCCCGCCAGCCGCAGCTCGCCCGCCCGCACCGAGGTCCCGCGCGTCGCCACCGGCACGGCGATCTCGAGCAGCGAGCCCGGCGTCGCCTCGATCACGCGGTTCAGGCGCTCCGCCGTCTCCACCTCCAGCGGGGGCCGGTTGACGTAGTTCCACCAGTCATCCACCCGGCGCCACGGCCAGCGCTGCACGTAGAGGACGTCCTCGCCGAGCATCGCGAGGCTGCGGTTGAAGCCGATGTCGATCCCGTTGATCGCGGTGCCCATCAGCGTGACCGCGACGATGCCGATGATCACCCCGAGCGCGGTGAGCACGGAGCGGAGCGCATTCGCCCGGATCTGCCCGAAGGCGATCCGGAACGACTCGACGAGTTCCTGCAGCAGCCGCGCCATCGGTCAGGGAATGGGCCCGTCGCTCTCGATCAGGCCATCGCGCAGGCGGACCACGCGGCGGGCGTGGCGGGCGATGTCCTCCTCATGCGTCACGACGATGATCGTGTGGCCCTGCTCGTAGAGGTCCTCGAAGAGCGCCATGATCTCCTCGCCGGTGCGCGAATCGAGGTTCCCGGTGGGCTCATCGGCGAGCAGAATGGACGGGTGGTTGACGAGGGCGCGCGCAATGGCCACGCGCTGCCGCTGGCCGCCGGACATCTCGTTCGGCTTGTGGTGGATCCGGTCGCCGAGGCCGACGTTGCGGAGGGCGCCCAGGGCGCGTTCGCGGCGCACCGCGGGACGCAGCCCGGCGTAGATGAGCGGCAGCTCCACGTTATGGAGGGCGTCCGAGCGCGGCAGCAGGTTGAACGTCTGGAAAACGAAGCCGATCTCCCGGTTGCGGATCTCCGCCAGCTCGTCGTCGACCATCCGCGCGACGTCCTTGCCGTTGAAATCGTAGCGACCCGCGCTCGGCGTATCGAGGCAGCCCAGCATGTTCATCAGGGTGGACTTGCCGGAGCCGGAAGGGCCCATGATCGCCAGGTACTCGTTGCGGCGGATCTCCAGGTTCACGCCCCGGAGGGCGTGGATCGTCTCCGCGCCCATCCGGTAAAGCTTGGTCACGCCCTCGATCCGGATGACCACGTCCCCCGGGACACGGGCGGGACGGCGGGCGGAGGCGGGCAGCACGGGGGGAGCGCTCATCGGGTTCGGTGGCGGATTTACTTCCGCTCCTCCTCCTTGGGCTTCGCCAAAGTCACCCGGGAACCGTCCTTGAGCTGACGGCTGATGGCGGCGTAGGTCCCCGCCACGACCTCATCGCCGGCGCGTAGGCCGGACTTGATCTCCAGATGAGTATTGTCGGCGAGGCCCGTCTCCACCGGGACCAACTTCACGGTGTCGCCCTGACGGACGAACGCCACCTTGAGCAGGACCTCGCGCTGCCGGCGCGCCTCGCGCTTCTCGGCGGCCGCGTCGACGGCGCCGCCGCCGGACTTGTTCTCGGCGGCCTTCGCCGCCTCCTTCCGCATCTCCTCCGTCGTCTGCCCGCCGCTCGCGCGCACCGTCACGCTCTGGATGGGCACGGAGACCACGTTCTCCACCGTCCGCGTCTCAATGTCCGCGGTCGCGCTCATGCCCGGGCGGAGTTGCACGCCGGGCTCGGCGACCCGGATCCGGACCAGAAAGTTGGTCACGTCATCCGACAGGGCCGCGAGCTGCGAGGCCGCGGAGCCCCCCTGCGCGGAGGAGCCGATTTCGGAGACCGTGCCGGTGAACTTACGTCCCGGATAGGCGTCGATCGCGATCACCGCGCGGTCGCCCAGCTTGACGTTCACAATGTCGTTCTCGTTGACCCGGACCCGCAGCTCCATGTTGGCCAGATCGGCCACGCGCATGATCTCGGTGCCGGCGAAGGACCCGGTGCCGACCACGCGCTCGCCCACCTCGCTCGACTGGGAGCTGATCGTGCCGTCCATCGGCGCGTAAATGATGGTCTTCGCCAGTTGGTCGCGGGCCTGGCTCAGGGATCCCTCCGTGCGCCGGATCTGCGCGATGGCGTTGTCGTGGGTCGCCTTGGCGACGTCCCGCGTCGTCCGGGCGGCCAGGAAGTCAGCCTCGGCGATCAGCTTCTGGGTGAAAAGACCGTCCGCCCGCCGCAAGTCATCCTCCGCCTTGCGCAGCTGGGCCTGCGCCAGCACGGCGCTGGCTTGGGCCGCAACCAGGTTGGCCTCCTGCTGGTCGACCTGCGCTTGGTAGACATCCGGCTTGATCCGGACCAGCAGGTCCCCGCGCTTCACCCGCGCCCCCTCCTTGAGCGGCAGTTCGACGATCTCACCCGCGGCCTCGGTCGAGATCTTGACCTCCAGTTCCGGCTGAATCTTGCCCGAGGCGGTCACGACTTGGGTCAGCGTTCGCACTTCGGCCTTTTCCGTGGTCACGGTGATCACCGGCCCGCCACTCTGGGCCCGCTGGCGGAAGGCGTAGGCGCCTCCCCCCGCGAGGAGGATCGCGGCGGCGACGAAAATCCAAACGCGCCGGGATCGCCGGGGGCGGGAAGGAGTGGAAGAGGTCATGGTGCTTTAAAGACAGGAAAAGACGGTCGGCAACCTGCCAACCAACCCCGGTGAGGGGCGGGAGGCAAGCAGAGGAAACAGGCGGGAGTTCTCCTCGAACCCCCCGCGCGGGAAAAAGTTGCAACCCGGCGCGCGCCTCAGCGCGCCTCGGTGGCCCACATCGCGGCGCCGGCGATGCCGGCCTGATTCAGGAAGCGGGCGGGCTTGAGCGCGGCCCGCACCTTGAGGTGCGGGAAAAACTTCTCGTGCTTCGCGCTCACCCCGCCCCCGACGACGATCATCTCGGGCCAGAGAAGCCGCTCCAACTCCACCAGGAAGTCGCTCAGGCGACCGCCCCACTCCTCCCAGGACAGCTCCTTCTTGTCGCGCACCGCGGCCGAGCAATACTTCTCGGCGTCCTTGCCCCGCTTCCACGGGAAGTGGCCCAGTTCCAGGGGCACCACCACCCCCTGGTAGGCCAGGCAGGTGCCGATCCCGGTGCCCAACGTGATGAGCAACGCCTTGCCCATGAATCCCTTGCCTGCCCCGAAGCGCATCTCGGCGACGGCCGCCGCCGCCGCGTCGTTGATCATCGCCACCGGGCACCCGGTCGCCTTGCCGAAGAGCCGCGCCCCGTCGCACCCAATGAAGCCGGGATGCAGGTTGGCCGAGGTCCAGATCGTGCCCCCTTGGATGACCCCGGGGAAGCCAACCCCGACGGGTCCCTCCCACTTGAAATGGGCCGCCAAGGCGCCGACCGCCTTGGCCATCGCCGCCGGGGAAGTCCCCGCGTCCACCTCGATGCGATGCCGCTCCGCGAGGAGCTTGCCGTTGCGGGTGTCCACCGGGGCGCCCTTGATGGCGGACCCGCCGATATCGATGCCAAGCGCGTTCATAGAGGTGAGGAGCAAACCACCCGGAACGCCCAAGGCAATCCCGGCGCGGCCGGAAAATCGCCGTTGGGATTGCGGCCCGCCCCACTCCCGCCTAACCCAACCGCCTCCGATGATCGCCGCCCTTTTCCGGACCCGTCCGGCGTGGCTCCCCGCGCTCCTTCTCCTTTGCTGCCTGGCCGGACCCGGGCGCGCGACGACCGTCATCCCGCCCGACTTCGCCGGCCTCGTCGACCGCGCCGGCCTCGTGTTCCGCGGGGAGGTGGTCGGCCGGGAGGCCGCGCTCGTCACGCGCGGGAGCGACCGCGCGATCTTCACCCGGGTCACCTTCCGCGTGCTCGAGGCGATCAAGGGCACGCCGCCCCCGCTCCTCACCCTCGAGTTCCTCGGCGGCGCCGTCGGCGAACTCTCGCTGGAGGTCAGCGGGATGCCCCGCTTCGATTCCGGCTCACAGGACATCGTCTTCGTCACCGCCGGAGCCCCCGCGATCTGCCCGCTGGTCGCGATGGGCCACGGCCGCTACCGCATCCTCCGCGACGCCCAAGGCGCGGAATTCGTCGCCCGCGACAACGGTCTGCCGCTGCACCGGATCGAGGATGTCGCGCTGCCGCTGCTCGCCCCCGCCGCCGTGCCCGTCGCCGCCCGCCCCGGCGGCGGCCGCCCCCTTTCCCCCGCCGAGTTTGCCGGCCACGTCCGGCGCACCGCCGAACGCATCCACACGCCCTGACGATGCGCCCCCGCCTCCTCCTGCTGCTCGCCGTCCTCGCCACGGCGATCCCCGCCCCCGCCTTCATCCCGGTCGGCGGCAGCCCCGTCTGGCCCGACGGCAACATCCAGATGCACCTCCAGCTCGGCTCCGGCGCCCCCGCGGGCGATCCCCGCGGCTGGAACGCCCTCGCGGCCGACCGGCTCGCCGACTGGAACCGTTCCCTCGTCCGCAGCCGCTTCACCTGGGTCCTGGATTCCACCCTGCCCGCCGGGGACGGCAACGGGGTGAACAACGTACTCTTCCGCGGCGACATCTTCGGCCGCCCCTTCGGCGACTCCACGCTCGCGGTCACCACCATCTGGCGCGTGGGCACCCGCCGCACCGAGGGCGACGTGATCTTCAACACGAAGTACGCCTGGGACGCCTACCGCGGCCCGCTTCGCCATCCCGCCGGCAGCCTCAACGCGGAATTCATCCGCGTCGCCCTCCACGAGTTCGGCCACGCCCTCGGCCTCGGCCACCCCGACGAGGCCGGGCAATTCGTCTCCGCCATCATGAACAGCCGCGCCGGCGACACCGACGTGCTGACCGATGACGACCGCGCGGGCGCGGCCTTCCTCTATGCCTCCGCCGAGGGTGCCGTCGCGCCCCGCCTGACCCTGCCCTTGGTCGACCAGAACCCGGTCGAGGGCGACGCGGTGGACTTCGTGGTCGGCGTCTCCGGCACCGCCCCGTTCACCTACCAATGGCGGCGCAACGGCGCGATCCAGGGCGTCTCCACCGCCGCGTGGACCCTGAGCAACGTGGCCACCGTCAGCAGCGGCATCTGGAGCGTGACCGTGACCAACGCCCGCGGCTCGGTGACCAGCTCGATGACCCTCAACGTCACGGCCCGCGCCGTCGCTCCCGCGATCGTGCGCCAGCCGCAACCGGTCTCCGCCCGCACCGGCCAGACCGTCGCCTTCACGGTCACCGCGACCGGCTCGACGCCGCGTTACCACCTCTGGCGCCGCAACGGGGTCGCCCTCGGGATCGCCACCCCTAGCGACACCCTCACGCTCACCGACGTCCAGCCGGGGGACGCCGGCATCTATTCGGTCGAGGTGAGCAACAGCGGCGGCGCGGTGGCCAGCGCCGACGCGCCCCTGACGGTCGCGCCCGCGGTCACCGTCCCCACCTTCACCCTGCAGCCTCAGGGCCAGTCCATTGCCCCGGGCAGCACCGTCGTCTTCCGCGCGGAAGCCGAGGGCAACCCCGCCCCGCTCTATCAGTGGCGCCGCAACGGCACTCCGGTGGCGGGGGCGACCCGCGGCACGCTGGTGCTGCGCAATGCCGGGACCGCCGACGCGGGCGCCTACGCCTGCGTGGCCACCAACTCCGGCGGCACCGCGACCTCGACGAGCGCCGCCCTCACCGTCGACGGGGGCGCCGCACCCGGCCGCCTCGCCAACCTTTCCATCCTCACGCGGCTCTCGGCCGCCGCCCCCTCCTTCACGGTCGGCACCGTCCTCGGCGGGGCGGGCACCACCGGCGCCAAGCCGCTCCTCGTCCGCGCCATCGGCCCGGGCCTCGGCGCCTTCGGCTTGGACGACGCCCTCGCCGATCCGCGCCTGGAGGTGATCGGCGCCGCCACCGTGGGCGCCAACGACGACTGGGGCGCGGAGGCCGGACTCACGGCGGTCTTCGACGCGACCGGCGCGTTCGCGCTCGGCCCCGGTTCCCGCGACGCCGCCCTGTACCGCCCGGCCCTCCCCGCCCGGCCCTACAGCGTGGTGGTCGCCGCCAACGGCCCGCCCGCCGGTGCGGTGCTGGCGGAGCTCTTCGACGCCACGCCCGGCCCCGCCTTCACGGCCTCGACCCCGCGGCTGGTCAACGTCTCCGTCCTCCAGCCCATTCCCGCCGGCAGCATCCTCACCGCGGGTTTCGTCCTCGGCGGAAACACGGCCCGCACGGTGCTGGTGCGCGCGATGGGACCTTCCCTCACGCCCTTCGGGCTGCCGGCCGCCCAGGTGCTCGGCGACCCCCGGCTGGCCCTCTTCGACGGCGCCTCGCGCCGGATCGCCGCCAACGACAACTGGGGCGGCGACCCGCAACTGGCCGCGGCCGGCGAGGCGGTAGGCGCCTTCCGCCCCTTGGCCGCCGACACCACGGACGCGATGCTCCTGCTCACGCTGCCGCCCGGCAGCTACACCGCCCAGGTCTCCGGGCCCGGCGCCGGCACCGCCCTGGTTGAGGTTTACGAGGTGCCCTGACCCCGGCCCGCCCGCCGGGGCGTCACCAATATTCCTCGACGTGCATCGTCCCGGACTGCTTGCCGTGGTCCGGGGTGAACCCGCGGGCCTCGAGCAGGCCGCGGACTGAGGAGATCATCTCGGGGTTGCCGCACAGGAAGACATCCGCCTCCGCGGGATCGAGCCGCACGCCCGCTCGCTGCTCCACGGCTCCTTGTTCGAGGATCTTCGGGATGCGCCCGACCTGGCCGCGAAAGTGCGGATCCTGCTCCGCGCGGGTGATGGAGGGGATGTAGGTGAAGTTGGACCGGATGCGGGCGAGGGATTCCAGCTCGGCGCGGTAACCCAGGTCCCAGCTACACCGGGCCCCATGGAGCACGACGAACCGGCGGGTGGTGTCGGCGATCAGCGCCGTGCGGAGCATCGAGACGTAGGGCGCGAGGCCGGTGCCGGTCCCGACCAAAATCACGGCCTTGCCCGGCGCGACACGATCCAGCGTGAAGAGGCCGCTCGCCTTGGGCCCGAGGAACACACGCCCGCCGTGCGGCAGGGCGAAGAGCCGGGGCGTCAGGCCGCCCTTCGCGACCAGCGCGAGGTAAAACTCCACGTAGTCCCGCTCGACGCTCGCCGAGGCGATGCTGTACGCGCGCCGGATCAGCTTCTCCGGATCGGGCGCCACGTCCTCCGGCAGCGCGTCCGCGACGCGCGGCTCCCGCCCCGCCAGCCCCAGCACCGCGAATTGGCCCGGGGTGAAGCTGAGCTCTCCCGCGTCCGGCCGCACCCGCAGGATCAGCAACTGCGGGTTCAAGGGCTCGCGACCCACGACGGTGGCATTGTAGGGGGAGACGGTGGGCGGGGTAGACATCGCGCCGCGACAGTGGCGCCGCCGGCCGCCGCAGGGCAACCCGAGACTTCCCCGCGCCCCGGACCGCGCCCGGACTTGCCCTCGTCCCCGGCGCGCCGACAGCCTCCGGCCACACCCCGATGCTACCCCTCCTCCTGCTCGCCGCCCTGTGCCTCATCCCGTTCGCGTCCGCCGCCACCCCGCCGGC
>JAIXQE010000079.1 GCA_027485815.1 Opitutaceae bacterium | reverse complement strand
TACGTCGAGCCGGCGAACGAGGAGAACGGCCGGCTGGCCGCCGATCACCTGGCGGAGCTGGGCCATCGGACGGTGGCCGTGGTGAGCGCGGACCCGCACTACAGCGCGGTGGCGCGGCGGGTGGCGGCCTTCCAGCAGCGGGCGCGGGAGCTGGGGCTGAAGGTCCACGCCGTGCTCGGTCGGCCCAACCCCACCGTGAGTTACCTCGAGTTGATGCCCGCGCACGAGGAGAGCGAGACCCTCGTTGGCACCCTGCTCGCAGCCAGCCCGCGCTCGACGGGACTCTACCTGCCGGTGGATCATTTCTGCGGCGCCTTCTTCCGCGCGCTGCGGGCGGCGGGGCAGCGGCCGGGGCCGGACTACACGGCGGTGATCGGCAACTACAACCCGATCGTTTACCACAACCTCGACCATTCCCCGGCGGCGATCGACATCAACCTCCCCACCCTCGTGCGGAAAGTTGTCGACCATCTCATCTGGAAGATCGAGAACCGGGGGGTGCTTGGACGCGTCGGAATCACCGTTTCCCCCACCCTCCGCCCAGCACCACGCCAAAACCATTTTCTGATCCCCTGATCGGATTGCCAGACCACCACACAAAATCCCACCCATGAACAACCCAAGCAAACTCGCCAGGCGCAGCCTGACGACGACGCTGGCGCTCCTCAGCGCCGCTCCCCTTGCCTTCGGGCAGGCGGGCGACGCCGCGGCCCTCCGCCGGCTCCAGGAAGAGAACGCCGCGCTGCGGAAGCAGCTCGCTGAAGTGCAGGGCCGGCCCACCGCCGCCCCGGCCGCCGCCGCTCCCGCGGCCCGTCCGGCCGCCGCCGCTCCCGTCGCCGCTCCCGCCGCCGGTCTCCGGACCGACGAGGGCGTGACCGCCCTCAGCGCCTTCGAGGTCAAGTCCGAGCGCGACTACGGCTACCTCAAGACGAACGCGGCTACGGCCACGAAGATCAACATGGAGATCCAGAACATCCCCCTGCACCTGCAGGTGATCTCCCGCGAGTTCCTCGACGACACCAACGCGCGCTCCCTGACCGATCTGTTCCGCTACTCCGCCTCCGCCTCGGGTGACACCCGCTTCGCGATGCGCGTGCCGGCCAACTCCGCCACCCCGCAGGGCACCTTCACCATGCGCGGCTTCGTGGTGAACAGCCTGATGCGCAACGGCGTGTTCCGGTACACCTCCTACAACCTCGAGACCATCGACCGCGTCGAGGTCGTCAAGGGCCCCGCCGCCGTCTTCTTCGGCCAGGGCTACCCAGGCGGCGTCATCAACTACATCACGAAGCAGCCGGACTTCTCGGGCAACAAGACCGACGTCGACTACTACGTGAACAGCAACTCGGGCCACCGGGTGATGATCGACCAGAACCAGACCCTCGGGAAGAAGGCCGCCCTCCGCATCATCGGCGGCTGGGAGGACACCCAGGGCGAGCGCCGCTTCGAGTATCGCCGCGCCAACACCGTCACCCCCTCGCTCTCGCTCATCCCGTTCGACAGCGGCAAGGTGAAGATCACCGCCGAAGCCGAGTTCCTGCGCGAGAAGTTCAGCTGGAACGACTATGACTGGATCTTCAGCGACTTCGCGGGCTGGAAGGAAGCCGCCACCACCGGCCGGTACAACTCCTCCACCGCCACCCTCGCCAACACGATCGTCGCCAACGCCGGCAACGGCCTGACCGCGAACGTGATCCAGAACACGACCACCCCGACCCTGGCCTACGCGACGTTCATCAACAACAAGCGTATCGCCACCAACAACTGGTCGCTCCCCGCCTACACCAGTGTCGAGCGCGGCGCCTACATCACCAACGCCGCCGGCCAGTGGGTCAAGGACGAGGCGTTCAACTACACCAGCCGCGGCGCCCACTTCCGCAACACGATCGACAACCTCTCGGTCACGGTGGACCTCACGCCCTTCAGCTGGCTCGACGTCCGCTACAACTTCCTCAACGAGAAGTCCGAGAACTACTCGGTCGGTCAGGGCGGCGCCCTCACCACCCCGTACGCCAACGGCATCAACTGGAACGCCGGCACCGGTAACCTCTCGGGTTACTACCGCTACGCCCAGACGCACAACCTCGACGCGGTCGCCAAGTTCGAGCTCTTCGGCGTGAAGAACAAGCTGCTCGGCGGCTTCCAGCGCGTGAGCCCGTACCAGCAGTTCCTCGGCGGCCAGGCCTTCGGCGATGTGCAGTGGGCCTTCCTCCCCGGCGCCCGCAACACGACGTCCAACCCGGACTACCGCGGCACCAACGTCGCCCTGTACAACCACGGCGGCGTCCCGGTCAACCAGGTCATCCGCGACCGGACCGGCGCCATCAAGCCCGTCCGCCAGATCTACTCGAACTTCGACCCGGGCTTCGAGATCTATCCGGACATCAACGTCTACCACCAGGACGACCGCAACGCCCTGGACGGCTACAAGGTCAAGAACGAGTCCCTCTACCTGAACTGGCAGGCGACCACCTTCAAGGACCGCCTCACCCTCCTCGCCGGCTACCGCCAGGAGCGCCGCTGGGAGCGCGGCCAGTACCAGCCCAACAACTATCCGTGGTTCATCTACTTCCCGGATATGCACCTGAACCCGACCCTCTATCCCGAGGACGTCTGGGGTCACTCGATCAGCTACCAGCGCGGCCTGTACTCCGACCAGAAGGGTAACTCCTGGATGGGCGGCCTCTCGTTCGCGATCACCAAGGAGCTGAGCGTCTACGCCTCCAACTCGAAGACGTTCAAGTTCAACTCGGGCCGCATCTCCGGCATCTTCGCGGGTGACGAGGCCCTGTGGTTCGAGGAAGCCCGTCGCAACGGCTTCGGCGGCACCCCCGGCCAGTCCTTCGGCTACCTCGGCCAGACGGTCACGTCGCTGCAGCAGTTCCGCGACATCCTCACCGGCCGCGGCGTCTTCAACCTGCTCAAGAACGAGCAGGGCATGAACTGGGAAGTCGGCGCCAAGCTGTCCCAGCTGGACGGCAAGCTCGTCGGCACCCTCTCGTTCTTCCGCGGCGAGCGTGAGAACCAGATGCTCGATGACGGTGCGAAGCAGTCCAACCTCGAGGAGCCGCTGAACTTCAGCACCGACCTGTTCCCGGTCGGCTCCCCCTACCGCAACACGCGCCTGCTCCGCTGGCGCACGACCGACCTCCTCAACCGCATCGAGGGTGGCGAGGCCGAGCTGATCTGGACCCCCCGCCGCAACTTCCAGGCCGTCATCAACGGTTCCTACCTCTGGACGGCGAAGACGGTGTACGACAAGACCCGCGCCGCCCCCGGGACCACCGCCTACAACGCGCTGGCTCCGGCGGCCAAGGTCGCCTCGGACATCTACTACAACGCGCGCATCGAGAACGTCCCCGAGTACCGCCTCAACGTGTTCGGCAAGTACACGTTCACCGACGGCATCGGCGGGGTCGCCCGCGGCCTCAACGTCGGCCTCGGCATGCGCTACTCCTCCGAGACGGTCGTCTCCCGCTCCGTCGACTGGAACCCCCTCGCGGGCGGTTACCAGGCCGGCGACTACGTGGTGTATGACCTCACGGTCGCGTACCCCTGGAACATCCTGGGCTACCGGATCCACACCAACTTCGGTCTCTACAACGTGACCGACGAGAAGTACTCCGAGGGCTCCTTCGCGATGTCCCCGGCCCGGAACTGGATCTTCCGGAACACGCTCAAGTTCTGATCCGGCCTCCGGCCGAGATCCCGAGGCGGCGCCGCAAGGCGCCGCCTTTTTTGTGCCCACCCGCGGCGCGCAACACGCTTGCGCGCCGCGGCCCGGCCGCTGGACTCCGGGTGCCCGCCGCCCCGGATGCCGCCCGCCCCCACCCTCCTCCTGCTCCGCCGCCGCTACCTCGGCGATGTAGTCCTGCTCGGCGCCGTCGCCCGCAACCTGCGCCACCACTGGCCGGAGGCCAGAATCCATCTGGTGACGGAAGCCGCCTACGCCGGCCTCGCGCCGCTCCAGCCCGAGCTCAACGGG
>JAIXQE010000170.1 GCA_027485815.1 Opitutaceae bacterium | reverse complement strand
GATGGCGGCGAGCCTCCGCTCGATCTCCTCGGAGCAAACGCCGAGTTCGTGGGTGAAGCGGTGATTGCCGACAAAGTAAGCATGCCCATCGATGACACCCTGGGCGCCACGCCCGCTGCGGCTTTGGTAGTCCAGCGCGCGCGGGTATTTTACGCCGCGCTCCTCGGCATGGCGCACCACCGCAGAAGCCAGCGGGTGAGCCGAATGAGAATCGATGGCCGCAGCGATCCGGAGCACATCCTCTGCGGTGTGAGGCGCAATCGCCTCCACTCCCTGCACCGTGGGTTTGCCCTCGGTGATCGTGCCGGTCTTGTCGACCGCAAGCGCCCGCAACCGAGCAATCGACTCCAAATGAGCGCCGCCCTTTATGAGCACGCCGCGACGTGCCATCGCGGTCAGCCCGGCGACAATGCTGACGGGCGTCGAAATCACCAACGCGCACGGGCAGGCAATAATCAGCAAAACGCAGGCGCGATAAAGCCAGTCCGACCACTGACCGCCGAATACAAGCGGCGGCACCACGAAGATTGCGAGCGCGGCAATGGTCACACTCGGCGTGTAATAGCGCGCGAACAGGTCGACGAAGCGCTGTGTCGGCGCCTTCTGCTCCTGCGCTTCTTTCACCAGGCGAATGATGCGCGCGAGCGTGGAATCGCCGGCGACCTTCGTGACCTGAATTTCGAGGGAGCCTTCGCCGTTGATCGTTCCCGCGAAGACTTGATCGCCGGATTTCTTGTCCACGGGAACCGACTCGCCGGTGATAGGCGCTTGGTTGACCGCGGATTCTCCCGCCACGACTTCTCCATCAAGCGGAATGCGCATCGCGGACTTTACCGCCACGACATCGCCGATCTTTGCCTCTCCGACTGGCGTCTCCACGAACTGATTGCCGCGCTTGATCGCCGCGGTCTTGGGCGCGATCTCGAGCAGGGCTTCCACCGCGCGTCGCGCACGGCGGTCGGCCCATCCTTCCAGCCATTCCGCGACGCCGAAAAGGAACACGACGGTCGCCGCTTCAACCCACTCGCCAATGATGGACGCGCCGACGGCCGCGATTGTAACGAGCAGGTTGATGTCGGGCCGCAGGCGAAGCACCGCACGCCACGCTTTCGGCAGCAGAAACCAACCGCCCGCCAGCATCGCGGCGAAGGCCGTCGCCGCCGTGGCCCATGACGAAAGGCCGTCGATCCGAGGGAGCAGCAAGGCGCCCCCCACCAGCACGCCCGAGACAATCAGGCTGATCGACTCGGCTTTGCTCTCCTCGTGATGGTGGTCGCAGTGTCCGCAGGAAGACGATCCTGCGTCCGCGTCGACGTGCGGGTCATCGCGGGATTGCATGGCCGCACAACCTAGACCGCTGAATTCCGGCAAAGGCCTCACAATACCGACGCCGGTCGCGATAAAACCTGCGGGCCGCCACCGAGAGACCGGGCAGCAAGCCCGCCAACGCACCGCACTGCATGATAACCATGCCGTGGCCGCCGCGAGCATGCTTCCAAAGCATGCCCGCCAGCATCCCGACAAATAAGCCGGCGGCGACGGAGCCCCAACTAAAATCCGGTTTGGTCGGTGGCCGGTCTCGTTCCACTTTGGAACGGTTCATATCGCATCAATGCTGCCCTTCGTGCGCCGCCACCCTGATGGTCGCAGTCCCGACGGGCAGGGGATCGACAATCACGCGGTATTCGGCGCTCCGGAAATGCCGCCTCCGGACCACTTGTCGGGGGTGAAAATGCTCCACGGACGACCTGAGCGTGCGACCCTGGTCGTCGAGCAGCGTGACATCGAGGTGCGTGACCGTGGTATCCTCCACGCGAAGTTCGGGTGAAACGTGACCGCGCACGACCAGCGGACCGTCTTTCCGCTCTAGCCAAATCTTATCGACCGACATCAGGGGAGACGCCACCGCCTCCAGCTTGATGTAGGCGACATCAGCGGGCGCCCGAAACGGCGTCATGCAACCCGAGGCAATGGCCGCGAACGCGACAAGGATAACGGCGATTGCTTTCATCGAATGAGGGAGTGCAGGCACACCGATCAATGGTCGCAGGTGCAGGCGTATTCGGCCCGCTTGCACTCGCCGCATTTGTCCAGATTCAGATCAATACGGTAGTTTTTCGGCGAGGCATCCGCCTTCTCGCGCAATTGCACGACGACGCGGTAGGGTTCCGCCGATTCCGGCAGGGCGGTCTTGGAGACGTAGCCATTCGCGGTCTTCTCCAGTTCGAGCGTCTTCCGGCCGCTTTTCGGTTCGGCGGTGATGGCGACTACCTGGGCACCCAACGCCGCGGGCTTCAGGCCGGCATCGTAGAAGGTGACTTCGGCTTTGCGGTCCTTCGTCACAAAGAACTCCGCTTTCTGTGAACCGACTTCGAGCAGACGGCCGCCTTTGGGGCCACCGACGATCTTTTCGGCGGCCGTGGCCGCGAGGATGCTGCCAACGAAGGCGGCAACGAGGAGGAGCGATTTCATTTTCATGGTCATGGGTTGCGAGTTGGTTGATCAGGACAAATTTGTCGCGGGAGCCGGAACTTGGATTTCGGACTGCTCATAGCGCCCATTGCGGGGCCACTTGGTTTCGATCCAATCGTAGAGGACCGGGAGCACGATCAGGGTGAGAAAGGTCGAGGTAACGATGCCGCCGATGACGACGGTGGCGAGCGGACGTTGCACCTCGGCGCCTGGGCCGCTGGACAGCGCCATGGGCACAAACCCCAGGGATGCCACCAGCGCGGTCATGAGCTTTGGCCGTAGCCGCGTGAGCGTCCCGTCGACGACGGACGTCCGGACATCCCGGCCACCGGCGCGGAGCTGGTTGATAAAACTCACCAGCATGATGCCGTTCAGCACCGCGATGCCCGAGAGCGCAATGAATCCGACCGCGGCCGAGATCGTGAACGGCAAGCCGCGCAGCCACAGGGCGGCGACTCCGCCAGTCGCCGCGAGCGGCACGCACAGAAAGACTAGCGCAGCCTGCCGCGCGCTGCCGAAACTCGCGTAAATCAAGACCAGGATCAGCACCAGCGCCGCGGGGACAACAATCGCCAAGCGAGCCCGAGCGGCTTGGAGATTCTCGAACTGGCCGCCGAACTCGTAGTAGTAGCCGGGCGGCAGTTTCAGCTGCGCGTGCAGCTTGCCGGCAGCCTCGTTTACAAAGCCCTCGGTGTCCCGCCCGCGGACGTTGATGAGAATCGCGACGCGGCGACGCGTATCCTCGCGCGTGATCGTCACCACGCGGTCCGCCACATTCACCTCCGCGATACGGCTGAGCGGCACCTGGACAAACTGATCGGTGATGACCGGGAGCTCGCGAATCGCCGCGAGATCGAGGCGACGGTTTTCGGCGAGCCGGACCACGATGTCGGTGCGGCGATTGCCCTCGACGATGCTGCCTGCCTCGTCGCCCGCGAGCGCCGTGGCGACCGTCGTGTTGATCTCGTCGGCGTGCAGGTTGAGTCGTCGGAGAGCATCCCGCTTCGGCGTGATTTCGAGCATGGACACGCGGCCCAACGCTTCGAACTCCACATCTCCGCCGCCCGGCACCGTCTCCAGCACGGTGCGCGCCTCGGCCGCGAGCCGCTCGAGCTCGGCGAAGTCGTCGCCAAAGATCTTCAGCGACAGGTCGGCACGCGCGCCGGCCATGATTTCGTTGAACCGAAGTTGAATCGGCTGGGTGAAAAGGTAGGTCTGCCCGGGCACGTTCGCTTCCAGTTCCTTCTGCATCAGCTCGACCAATGCGCTCTTCGTGACCGGGCTGCCCTCCCTCTTGCGCCATTGGTCGCGCGGCTTCAGCGAGACGTAGGTGTCCGCCACGTTCGGCCCCATCGGATCGGTGGCTATTTCGGCCGTGCCGATGCGTGCGAAGAGATGCGAGATCTCCGGAAATTTTTCGAGGAGGAGCTTCTCCGAGCGCCGCTGCAGTTCGCTCGACGCATCGAGTCCGATGCTCGTGCCGCGAATCATCTGGATCGAAATCGAACCCTCATCGAGTTGGGGGATGAACTCGGCACCGAGCCGAATGAACAGCCACCCGGCTCCGGCGAAGAGGACGACCGCCGCGAGCACTACCAGCCAGCGAAGGCGAAACGCGGCGGCGAGGAGGGGGCGGTAGATCGCTTTGGTCACGCGCACGAGCCAGCCGTCCGCTTCGCTGATCTTGCCCGCGAGGAACCACGAGCACAGCGCCGGCATGAGCGTCAACGCGAGCGCGAGTGCGCCGCCGATCGCGAGCATAACTGCGATCGCCATCGGCTTGAACATTTTCCCCTCGATCCCCGCGAGCGCGAGGATCGGCACGTAAACCAGTGTGATGATGAGCACGCCGAAAAACATGGGACGCGCAACTTCGCGGGCCGACGTGCGGACTTCGTTTAGCCGTTCGGCGGGGGTGAGCGGGCGCCCGAGGCGATGCTGTTTCTCAGCGACGTGGCGAAGGATGTTTTCCACCATCACAATCGCGCCGTCCACGATCAGGCCAAAATCGATGGCGCCGAGGCTCATGAGGTTCGCGCTGATCCGACCCTCCGCCATGCCTGTGAGCATGAAGAGAAACGAAAGCGGGATAGCGAGGGTCACGATGATCGCCGCGCGCCAGTTGCCGAGGAAAGCGAAGAGTATCACGGCGACCAGCACCGCGCCTTCGAGCAAGTTCGTCTCCACGGTCTTGATCGTCGCGTTAACCAGGTCGGACCGGTCGTAGACGGTCCGAATCTCCACACCCGGCGGCAGTTTTCCCTGAATCTCCTTCAGCTTCTTGACCGCGGTCTGCGCGACTACGCGGCCATTTTCGTTGACGAGCATGATCACGGCGCCGGTCACAGTGTCTTCGCCGTTTTCCGTCGAGTTACCGGTGCGCACCGCGGAGCCGATGCCCACCGAGGCCAGGTCACGCACGAGCAAGGGTTCCGCCGCGCCGGGAAACTTCACGGGGAGCGAAGCAATGTCCTCGAGCGATTTGACGCGGGTGTCGGCCCGGACTGCGACCGCCTCGCCGCCGATCTCGATGATCCCACCGCCGGCGTTCTCCGTGCTGTTGCGGAGCACCTGCACCAGTTGCGAGAAGCTGACACCCGCGGCACTGAGCTTCGCCGGATCGGGTTCGACGACGATCTGCTTTTCGTAGCCGCCGATTGCGTTCACTTCCGCCACCCCGGGCGTCGTGCGCAGGAGCGGCTTCACCATCGTATCGTGCAGAATCCGGAGCTCGCGGAGCTGGTCGGCGCGTTCCCTGGGTCGATTTGGTGCGTCGCCGCGATAGCGGAGCGTGTAGTAGACAATTTCACCGAGCCCGGTGCTGACCGGCGCGAGCACGGGTGAAATGTTCGACGGCAGCCGGTCCCGCGCGTGCGCCAGGCGCTCGCCGACGAGCTGGCGCAGACGGTAGATGTCGACGTCGTCCTTGAACGTCATCGTCACCTGCGAGAGCCCGAACTTCGAAAGCGAGCGCAGCTCCACCATGTCGGGGAGGCCGGCCATCTCGATTTCGATCGGAATGGTGATCAAAGTCTCGATTTCCTCCGGCGCGAGCGCGCCGACCGCCGTATTGATCTGCACCTGCGGGTTCGTGATATCCGGCACCGCGTCGATGGAGACGCGAAAGGCGGACCAGATCCCGACGGCGGCGAGAACGAACGCGGCAAATGCGATCAGTGCGCGCCGACGGAGGGAAAACTCGATGAGCCGTTCCAGCATCAATGGCCGTGAGCGCAGCCCACGCCTCCGTTCACGGCCTGCACCTCGGCAAGCCACAGCGCCTTCGTGCCGCTCACGACGATCTTGTCGCCTTCGTAGAGGCCTTCCGCGACTTCGAGCCAGCCCTCGGCGGTCGCGCCGACCTTGATCGCGGTGCGCAGAAACCATTCGCCGTTGGCGACGTAAACAAAGTCGCCTTTGACGGTGCGGAGCAGCGCATCCGCGGGAATTGCCGCAACGTTTGCCGCGGCTCCCACCGTCCGCGAGCCAACGTCGCCGGTTTTGAGCGCGACGAATTGGGCTCCGCGCTCCGACAGCTTGAGGCCGTGGCCTTCCTTGTAGGTGGCGGCAAGCGTGTGCTCGTGGACGCGGGCGGTTTCAGCGACGGAGCGATTGCAGCCGGAAGCGGCGGCGGCGGTGAGGATGGAGAAAAGAGTAAGGAACGTTTTCATTGATAAAGTGCGGTTGGAGGCGTGCGACCCGCTGAGGCGATGATGGCCGCGAGGTCTGCGGGGATAGGCATGGGCTTGAGCGCCGAAACGTCGGCGCCGCCCGTGTTGCCGACGGGAATGCGGCCCACGAACGATTTCACTCCGCCGAAGATCAGACGCGGAATCTGGCCCACAATCTCCCAGAGCTTTTTCAGGCGAATGCCAAACCAGAGCATCCGCAGATGAACGGCGGTGTGCGCGACCGGATAGGGTTGGCCGATGATATGGGCCCGCTCGAGATGGCGCCAGGACGTGAGGTAGTTGCGGCCGGCGAACTCGCGTCGTGCCGATGCGATCTCGTGGAAATAGTGGGGCCGAAGCGCGGCCGGCATGGACGTGTTCATCGCGTCACCTCCGCCGGTTTGAGATCCACCCCGGTCAATTGCTGAAGCTTTAGTCCGGCTTCCAACGCCTCGCGCTGGGTAGCGAGGAGCGCCTCGACGGCGTCGAGATAGCTGTTCTGCAATTCGACGTAGGTGGCGATGGGCACCGCGCCCAAGCGAAAGTGGCGATCCGCGAGTTCGGCCGACTCCCGAAATTTGCGGACTGAATCCGGCGCCCACTTGCGCGCCTCCGCCGACTTGATCGTGAACGCCTGCGCGGCCAGCAGCACTTCGCGTTCAAGGTCACGTTGCGCCACGATCACCGCGGCTTCGGCCTGGCGACGGCGAGCTTCGGCCACATCGACATCGGTGCGCGTCCGCCCAGACACCGGCAGAGGGACACTCAGGCCGACGCCGACCGTCGTCTCTCGTTCGCCGGCTTTTTCCTGCGAGTAATAGGGGCTCACGCTAATCGCGGGATAGCGTTCGTTGCGCGCGAGCCGGACCTCGAATCCCTGCTGCTCCAGTTCCGCACGCCGCATCTTGAAGTCGAAGTTGTTCTCGCGCGCTGCGGAGAGCAGCGCTTGCGGAGTCGGCGTCTCGCCAAATTTCATCTCGGGTGCGTCCACCCGGAGCGGCGCATCCGGCGCGGCGCCGCGGAGTTGATTCAGTTCGAGCAGCGCGGCCTGGAGTTCCAACTCGGCCTCCGTCGCCCGCCGTTGCAGCGCGAGTTCGCTGGCCTCGATCACGCGCGTTTCCAGCTGGGGCGTAATGCCGGCCGGCTCACGGGCCAGAAACGTTTCCTTCAACGCAGTGAAGCGATCCGCGACTTCGCGCACGGCGCTCGCCTTGGCATTCGCGGCGCGCAGTCCATAGGCCAGCGTGCGGGCGCGGGACTCAAGGGCATGCCGGAAACGGGCGAGCCCCAGTTCCGCAAGTTGAACGTTCGAATTGGCGATGGCCTTCCGGAGCGCGAGACGCCCCGGCCACTCGAAAGTCTGCGTCACCGACACGGACCACGCCGTGCCCTCACCCGCGAGCGCGCCGGTCACGTCTTTTACCCGCTTGCGCCCAAGCTCCACCGACAGCTCGGGGTCGTTCAGGGCGGAGGCGACGCGACCGCGCGCCCTCGCGGTGGCGATCTCGGCCTCGTAGAATTTCAATTCCGGATTGTTCGCCGCAATCCCGGCCACAAGGGTCGTAACTGAGACGCTCCCGGAGGCGGACGACAGCTCCGCTCCCGGAAGAAGGGAGATGGAGCCGGCAGAGAGAAATAGAAAGGTGCGGAAAAGGTGATTCATTTGAGTGAGGGGAACACGAACAAGCGGGCATAGTGGCCCGAGGACCCAACGCCTATGGCGTTGTGCGAAACGTTTGCCCGTCAGTCCGCGCAGGGACCAATCAGGCCAGACTCAATGAAGGGGCGCGCGCAGGCAGCGCGGCTCTCTGCACAAAATGCCAAGTAACCGCCCCGGGATCGGAGCGGTTGAAATCGCGGCGTAAGACGTTTGCATCCGGAGGCTCCGATGGAACGATGGACGGCAAACAAATTAGGCAGGAGCACGCAACAAACTGCGGCACGGCGAGTTTAATGTCGCAGTCCGGCTTGTAACTGCCGTTTTCAACCGTGTTGCAACCGTCGCGGATGCAGGAATCGTCTGTTCCACTACAGCAGCCTATCGCAACGCCTGCCTCCGCGTGCTCGGCAAACAAACCCAGCTTCTCGAGTCCACAGTGCTGGGTCCCCACGAACCAGAGTGCGAGGAGAAAGAATACAGATATACGTTTGCGCGGCGCGCCCACACCGACTACCAGGAGCAGGTCCCCGGCAAAGTCAACGACGGCGGGTGTGTCATCCGCATGAATTGATCCATGACGCCAAGAAGTAACTGTTGATGGTCGTTCTTGCCGATCATTACTTTAAGGCGCACGGCGCACATTCGGGGAAATCGCCCCGAATAGCCGACTCCCGGCGCAGGTCAGCCACTGCTAGGAGACGTCGTCAAAATCACATCAGCCAGAGGCAGACGCAGGCGAGGGCGAAAAAGGCCGAGTAGGAAGCGACGGTGTGATCGTAGCGGGTGGCGATGCGACGGGCGGATTTGAGGCGTGCGAAGGCGTTCTCGACGAGGTGACGCGAGCGATAGACGAACTCGTCGTAGAGGGGTTGCAGGGTGCGATTGCGACGGCCCGGGATCACCGGGTGATGGCCGGCGGAGCGCAGGCGCTCGCGCCACCAGTCGGCGTCGTAGCCGCGGTCGCACAACACGTGCGCGCCCTTGCCCGGAGGGAGCAACGCGGGGGCCTGCGTCACGTCGTTGCAGTCGCCGCCGGTGACGACGAAGCGCACGGGATAGCCGAGCGCATCCGTCAGCAGATGAACCTTGCTGGTCAGTCCGCCGCGTGATCGTCCGATGGCTTGGGTCGAGTAACCGCCGCGAGCCCGGGTCCCGTGGGCATGGACCCGCACATAGGTCGCATCCACCGCGTAGGCCTCGCGGTCATGGGCTTCGGCCAACCACGCCAGCACGCGCGCCCAGATCCGCCGCTGCACCCAGCGCCGCCACCGCGTGTAGACACTCTTCCAGTTCGGAAACTGCGCCGGCAAATCCCGCCACGGGCACCCGGTGCGTGCGATCCACAGCATCGCTTCCACAAACGGACGATCCTCATGCCGCGGTCGCCCCCGTCCCTTGCAGCCCCCGCCTGACGTTTTTCCGTTCAGCGCAGCGTTAATTTTTTTAGGCCCGCCCACCGGGCCTCATCCAGTTCACGCGGAATCATGCGTCCCTGCTACACCTCTCCGCTTCTTCGTGTTCCACTCGTCTACCATTTTGAAGACGCCCCCTAGAACGTGCGCGCTTTTTGCTAAACGGGGCAGCCGAACGCGGACACAAAAAAAAGGCCAACCGCGCTCACAGGCGGTTGGCCGTCCAAGTCTGAACTTTTCGCAATTACAGGCGCTCGACCGTGATCCCTTTTGCTCCTTGCTCGTAGGCAACCACGGCACCTTTTCCGTCGGGCAACGCCGCCAGCGAGGGGAAACGCCCGTCAGAGATTCTCTTCGGAAGTCACGCTGCCAACCAAGTCATCAGTCGCTTCGTGTTAGAAGCAATGGTCACATCGACCGAATTACGACGCATCCCGGAACTTGCTCGGTGGAAGGATTGAGGGTTCATGGACACTTCACCAACACTCAGTCCTCGGCACCTTGATGGGATCCTGTGTTTGCTTCGCTTCAAAAGTTCGTGGTTTCATCCATGGCGGTTGAAGCGAATGAAGCGAATTGATGACGGGAAACGCTGTTGCTGGTCCATCTCGTTGACCCATATTTTGACTCAACTCCGGTTTTCCCGGCGGGCTTCCCTCTGAAAACGCCTGATTCGCTTCAAAAGTTCTCGGTTTGATCCATGCCGGGCAGCCAGTTTGGATACGAACTCCGCGTGAGGTAAGTCAAAGTTCGTAAATCGCTCGAAACCCAAATGCTGAGGTGAGCTGAAGTTTGACCGTTCGTCGGGAAAGTTCGTGATTCCATCCACGGCGGTAGACCGGCATGGATGGAATGGCGAACTTTCCTTGAGGCGAGTCAATGTGACCGAGAGCATCTACCGGCACTGATTTCAAACCGCTTCGAAATGGATAACCCGGAGTGTGTCTCGGCTTATTCAAGGATGTTCTCACCGCGCTCTTTGTTTCTCCCGGCAGGTGCGAATCTCTCGACACTGTCGAGAGATTCGACAACGGCGTTCACTCCGGCGTTTTGCCAATTCTCCAGATGGTGTGTGGTGAATTCCCTGCCGACACATATTTCTACGACGCTATTCCCATACTCAGCCACTGGCAATTACCACATCCGTTCGAGTTTTTGGACACCACGGGGTCTGTAGCCGAGAAGCTGGCCAGTGACGATTCCTCCCCCAACAAGCTGCGCGATTTGGCATATGGCCCGCGTCTCGCTATGGTTGTCTCATAGGTTCATTCCCTTTTAGTACTGGGTCGGAGGCTCAGGCCGTCAATCCAGGCGGGTGGGATGAGGATCTGGCGCGGCACTTCGGGGATGCCGTGCTCGTGGTGCATGAGCTGCGTGGCGACGAGATCGACCGCCGCTGCAGCGACGTGGGCGCGGCGGTGGTTAATACCGGCAAAGCCCTTCATCCGCTCGGTCCAGTCGTGGACCACGAGGCCCACGTCGTCGGGGATGCGTAACCCGAGGCGCTGCCCGATCCAGTCGGGCACGTAGGTGTCGAAAGAGATCACGACATCCGGGCGATGGCGACGGAACCAGCGGCAGAAGGCGTCGGCGTCACGGGCGATTTTGTTGTCGGGAAAAAGCAGGAGCGGCACGCGGCGGGACGCGGGGATGCCCTGCTGGTAATGCAGGAGTGCGCCCGAGTAGGTGTGGTCCGCGCGGTCGTCGATCCACTGCGTGATCGCGATGCCGATGCGCCCGTAGCCGCGAGATTCGAGTTCGCGGGCGGCCTGGAGGATGCCCTGCGTCATGTTGGTGCTGGCCCGGTGCAAGGCGGGAGAGGGCAGCCCGTAGCCGAAGGTGGCGGCGGCGAAGGGCGAATAGTCGAGTAGCGTGCCGATGATGCGGGAGGATTGCGGGGAGACGATGATGCCTTCGATGCCCCGAGCCTGAAGAATGCCGCCCAGCCGGGCGGGCGTCAGGCCGTTGCGCCCAAGGAAGAACTCCTCGGCCTGGTAGCCATGCTGCGCGGCACGGGCGCAGATGTCGGCGATGGCCACATATTGGTAGGCGCGGTCGTGCAACTCGTCATCGGGAATATCGTCGCGGATGACACCGAGCGTGGCGCGGACGCAGCGGGCCTTGGCGCCGCGGACCATTTCCATCAGGCGGGCAATTTGAGGGTTGGGCTGGTAGCCGAGCTTGCGGGCCGCGCGGTGCACGCGGGCGCGGGTGGCGGCGGAAACCTGGGGCGAATTGCGCAGGACCCGCGAGACCGTCATCGCCGACACCCGCGCGGCGGCGGCGACGGCGGCGAGGCTGGTCGGACCGTACGAGGCAGACATGAGCGGCGACGAGGTGGCGCGGAGTGTTCGAGCCGGCCGACCCGTCAGGGCACGCGCGCCGAATGCCAGGCGGCCATCTGCCAGCGACCGGCCTTGTTCACGTAGACGATGGTGAAGCGCAACGTGGGTCGCATCTCCTGACCTTCGAACACGGAATGCACGTTGGTGCGGCCCGTGAGGATCGCAGCCTCGCCGTAAACGCGCACCCGCTGGTCCGAGTGCTCGAGCGACTTGTATTTGAGCCGTCCGGAGCGCAGGGAGGAGAGAAACTGCGCCTTGGTGTCGACCGAGGCGTTGGAGTGGGTATAGGTGAGTTCGTCAGCGAGGATGCGTTCGAGCGCGGCGAAATCGTCTTTGATTAACGCAGTCACGCGGGCCTGCTCGGCGGCGAGCACGGCGGATTCGGCGGCGGTCGGGGCGGCCGCGAGG
>JAIXQE010000045.1 GCA_027485815.1 Opitutaceae bacterium | reverse complement strand
GGGTCGCCGTATGCCGCTCCGCGAACAGGGTCAGCGAGGTGCCCGCCTGTTCGAACAGGGCCCAGAAGATGAAGGCCCCGATGAAGAAATAGAAGATCGCCCCCAGCTGCCGCGTCTCCCGGTGCGGCGAGCGACCGAACCAGATCATCAGACCGATCGGCACCAGCAGGAACAACGCCCGCAGCCATTCGAAACCCGCGGTGTCCGACAGCTTGACCAGCCCCCAGAGGCCCAGTGTGCCCAACAGGGTGAACACCGGCCGCTGCCAGGCCCCGGCGCGCCGCGGCGGCGGCGGACCGACCTCGCGCAGCCCTTGACCGCAGAAAACGAACACCAGCAGGCCCAGCAGCATTCCGACGCCCGCTGCCCCGAAACCCCAGTGCCACGAGTGCGCCGGATCGAAGCCCCAGCCGGTCAGGACCGCCTTGAACGCGCTGTGCTGCGCGAGGAAGCCCGTGACCAAGGGCGCAATGAAGGCCCCGGCATTGATGCCCATATAGAAGATCGAGAACCCTGCGTCCCGCCGCGCATCCCCTGGCGCGTATAATTGTCCGACCATCGCGCTGATGTTCGGCTTCAACAGGCCCGTCCCAATTACGATCAGGGCAAGGCCAAGGTAGAACGTCGCCTCCCCCGGCACCGCCATCGAGAAGTGTCCCGCCGCAATGATAATGCCGCCAATGAGCACCGCTAGCCGCGAGCCGAGGATGCCGTCCGCGAGCGTACCCCCCGGAATGGAGAGCATATACACGGACATCGTGTACGTGCCGTAAATCAGGGTCGCCTGTCCGATCGGCAGGCCCAGGCCGCCCGCGGCCGCCGGCGCCACCATAAACAGGGTGAGCAGCGCTCGCATTCCGTAATAGGAGAACCTTTCCCACAGCTCCGCGAAGAACAGGGTGTAGAGCGGCCGGGGATGGCCGAGCAGCTGCGGATGCGCGGGGAAAATGGCCTCGGTCTCAATCGGGACCGGAGCGTCGGGGCGTCGGGGGGCGGACATCCGGTGCAGCTTGGCGAGCGCAGCCCCAGGCGGGAAGCGGAAAGACCGGCGCCCGCCGACCGGCAGTTTACTGCTCCGCTTCGCGCGCGAGCAGCCAGAGCAGGTCCGAAAGGCGGTTGATGAAGCGGCCCACCTCGGGCCGCAGGTGGCGCCCGTGCGCGGCCAAGGCCGTCAGGCGCCGCTCCGCCCGCCGGGCCGTGGTGCGCGCCACGTCGAGGGCCGCCGCGCCGGGATTCGCGCCCGGCGTGGCCCAGCCATCGAAGCGCAGCCCCTGCGCCTCCAAGGCGGCCAGTTCCGTGTCGAGCAGGACGACGTCCTCCGCGGTGACCCGTTCGAACTTGGAAGTGGCATACCGGGCCGCGTCCGCCTCGGCGCACGCGACCTCGCCCATCAGCGCGACCAATTGGCGTTGCATCCGGGTGAGGCTGGCCCGCACCTCCGCGCCGCGGTCGGTCGCCGGCAAGAGGGCCTTGGCGGATCCGAGCGCCGCGTTGAGCTCGTCGCAGGCCCCGACGGCTTCGATCTGGGGATGATGCTTGGGCACGCGCTGCCCATAGAGCAGGCCGGTCGTGCCGTCGTCGCCGGTGCGGGTCGCGATGGAGCCAGCCATCGTCAGGCGATCCGCCGCGCCGCGAGTTGCGCCCGCAGGCAGAGTTCCGCCGCCTTGAAGACGTGCGCCTGGGTCATCGCCTTTTCGGTCCGGCGCAGGCAATCGAGGATCAGTTCCCCGAAGAAGCGGAAACCCACCTGGCCCGCCACGCTCAGGTGGCGCTCGCCCGCCTGATCCACCAGGTAAACCTGATCCCCGGCCTTGTCCCGCGCGACATCGAGGTACTTGCGCAGCTCAATATAGCCCTTGGTGCCGAGGATCACGGTGCGGCCGTCGCCCCAGGTGGACAGCCCGTCGGGGGTGAACCAGTCGACGCGGATGTAATTGGAGGCGCCGTTGTCCCCGAGCAGGGAGGCTTCGCCGAAGTCCTCGAATTCGGGCCGGTCGGGATTGGCGAAGTTGCCCACCGCGGACTGCGTCACGGTGGCGTCGGTCGCGCCGGTGTAGGTGAGGAACTGTTCGAACTGGTGGCTGCCGATATCGGTCAGGATGCCGCCGTACTTCGCGCGTTCGAAGAACCACGCGGGCCGGCTGGCCTTGTTCAGGCGGTGGGGCCCGAGGCCAATCACCTGGATCACGCGGCCGATGGCGCCCGCGGCGACGAGGTCCGTAGCGTACATCGCCGACTCCACGTGCAGGCGCTCCGAGAAATAGACCATGTACTTGCGCCCGGTGCGGGCCACGGCCGCCTTGGCGTCGTCCAATTGGGCGAGCGAGGTGAACGGGGTCTTGTCGGTGAAGTAATCCTTGCCCGCCGCCATCACGCGCAGGCCGAGCGGGCCGCGGTCGCAGGGGACGGCCGCCGCGGTGACCAGATGGACGGCGGGATCGTTGAGGATCTCGTCGAGGGCCTGGGCGACGCGGGCCTGCGGGTACTTGGCCCGGAAGGCGTCCACCTTGCGCGGGTCCGGATCGTAGACCCACTTCAGTTCGCCGCCGGCTTCCAGCAGCCCGTTGCACTGGCCGTAGATGTGGCCGTGCTCGAGGTGCGCCGCTGCGAAAATGAACTCCCCGGGGCCGACCACGGGCCGCGGTTTCCCC
>JAIXQE010000180.1 GCA_027485815.1 Opitutaceae bacterium | reverse complement strand
CTGCAGGTGCACGGAATCGACCTTGCCCGCCAGCCGTTCCGGCTGGGGCCCTGGCTCTCGCTCGATGCGATCGGCGATGGCATCACCGCCGTTTCCGGCCAGCAGGAAGGCGCCCTCGAATACGCCCGCTTCCTGCTCAAGGAGACGCAGCGCCCGCCCTACGCCATCCCGGAGAAGGTCTAAACCTCACCCGCCGCGCCCGGCGCCCCTTAATCCCGCCGGGTCCCTTTGGACGCGTCCTGCCCGTGCAGGACCGCCAGCGTGGCCGCGTGCAGCTCCGGGGTGGCCGCCGCGACGGTGGAACTGGCCGGATAGGCCGGTCCGCCCTGCCAGTCGGTGATCACCCCGCCCGCGCCGCGCAGGATCGGCACTAGCGCCGCGATATCCCAGGGGTTCATCACCGGGTCGAGCATCACATCTGCCCAGCCCCCCGCCACTAGGAGGTAGCCGTAGCAATCGCCCCAGGTCCGGACCAACCGGGCGCGCCGGATCAACGCCTCATAGCCGGAACCCGGCTGGTGACGCTCCGGATTCAGGGGGTCGCTGGTCAGCACCGTCGCCGCCTCCAGTCCCGCCACCGCCCGGCAGCGCACGGGGCGATCGTTCAGGGTCGTGGTGTGGCCGTCGCCCAGCATCAGCTGGCCGAGGATGGGCTGATGGATGCAGCCCAAGACTGGCCGGCCTTCGTGGAGGAGGGCGATCAGGGTGCCCCAGAGCGGAACGCCGGTGATGAACGACTTGGTGCCATCAATGGGATCGAGCACCCAGGTGAAGTCCGCGCCTTCGTTCTCCGTCCCGAACTCTTCCCCGAGGATCCCGTGGCTGGGGAACACCTGGGCGATCCGCGCGCGCATCAGCTGCTCCGCCCCGCGGTCCGCGGCGGTCACGGGCGAGGCGTCCGCCTTCGTCTCCACGGCCAGCCCCGGCTGCCCCCAATGGCCGCGCAGGAATTCCCCGCTGGCGGCGGCCAGTTCGCGCATCAGGGCCTGGTGCGGACGCAGATCCATCGCGCCCTTGAAACGCCGAACGCCCGCGATGGCACGCCTAATCCCGCGGCGTCCCGGCCCGTCCCCGCCGGGCAAAAAAAAGAGCCGGGCCCGCGGGCCCGGCTCGGAAGGGGAGGGTACCGGCAGCGGCCGGCACCCCGGGGATCAGAACTTGTACTTGATCGAACCGTAGATGTAGCGGCCGATCGGGTCGTACGTGCTGATGTCGTGGGACTGGTTGCCCTCGGAGCGGATGAGCGGCGGGAACTTGTTGAACACGTTGTTCATGCCGATCGTCGCCTGCAGGCCCTTCAGCCAGCGGTTCGAGGAACCGGAGAAGGTGTGGCCCACGCGTAGGTCGAACGTGTGGTAGCTCTTCACGCGGTACTCGGTCGACCAGGCCAGATCGTCGATCTCGGGCACCCAGGTGTGGCCGATGGTGGCGTTCCAGCGATTGTTCGCGGAGACCCAATCCAGGTTCGAACGGGTCCGGTAGCGGGGATAAGCCGCCGTGCCGGAGAAACCATCCTGGTACTTGGAGACCGCGCCGTTCGGCAGGCTCTGCACCGCGTACTCGCGGATGTAGGTGCCCGCCACCGAGGCGTTGAAGTTGCCCAGGCCCTGCTGGGTCCACTTGTAGCTCGCCGCGAGGTCCATGCCGTCCTGCCAGTAGCCGGCGACATTGACGATCGCGTTGGAGATCCAGACCTCGTCGGAGGGCCGGTTCGTCATCTGGCCCGGCGAGGTGATCGCCGCGCCCGTGCCGAAGTAGGTCTCGCCCGCGAGGCTGGTGCCGAGGCGGACCAGGCCGGCGTACGGGGAGGCCGGGCCCTTCTGCTCGACGTCGGTGACGATCAGGGTCGAGCTGATCGAGGAGACCAGGTCGCGCTCGTCGATGTTGAACCAGTCGGCCGAGACCGAGAGGCCCTTGATGGCCTTGGGGGACCAGACGACACCGGCGGACCAGTTGCGGGACTCCGAGGGGTTCAGGCCGGAGTTCGAGCCGGACTGCGAGCGGTACTGGCGGGAGCCGGAGGCGACGCCGAGGGAGGTGCCGCTGGTGTTGTAGCGGGTGATGTTGATCGAGGACGTGAAGCCCACGGAGACCGGCCCGAACAGGTCATAGAGGGTCGGGGCGGTGAAGGACTCGGAGTACGAACCGCGGATGGCGAGCTCGTCATTGAAGGGCAGCCAGCGCAGCGAGTACTTCGGGACCGTCGGGTCGGAAGTCTTGCTGTAGATGTCGTGGCGGGCCGCGGCGGAGAGCTCCAGCACGTGGAAGCCGGGCATCGAGTTGCCGCCGCCGAAGATCGGCACGCGCACCTCGGTGAAGAAGCCGTCGGTGGTCTGACGGGCCGCGAACGGCTGACGGGGCGTGGCCTGCAGCCACTGGCCGGTCTGGTCGAAGCGGTCGTTCACGAAGCTGAGGGACTCCCAGCGGGTCTCGGCGCCGAGGCCGAGCTGGACGTCGCCGGCGGGCAGCCGGAAGACGCTGCCGTTGATGCGCAGGTCGAAGCTGTTCAGCTGGCTGTCGTAGTTGCGGAACTGGATGCCCACCATGCTCTCGATCACGCCCGGGTTCTGCCGGATCGCGAACGGGTTGTAGGCGCCGGAGTTCACCAGCTCGGTGTACTTCACGCCGTCGATCAGGTTCCGGTTGCGGTAGGCGTGATCGGTGCGGTTGAAGTTGCCGGCCAGCTCATAGCTCCAGCCCTCGGTGATCTTGCCCTTGATGCCCGCGACGCCGCGGATGCTCGTCGACTGGTTGGCGTAAATGCGGGGGAAGTTCACGAACCGGTTGCGGGCCGTGACCGTGACGTTGAACGGATTGTTGGCGTTGTTGGCCGCCACGTTGCCGGAGACCGGCTGCGCGTTCAGGACGGACTCGGTCTCGTTGAGCGAGTAGATGAAGTCCGCGAACAGCGAGGTCGACGGGTTGAGCTTGTGCTCGAGGGCCGCCGTGAAGCTGCGGCGCTGGGCGCGGAGCAGCATGGTCGGGAAGTTCGCCAGATCGAAGTTCTGCGCCACCTGGTCCTGCGTCAGCGGGCCCTGGTAGATGCCCTGCGCGACGGCCTGCGCCGGGGTCAGGTCGAGATTCTGCGGGGGCGCGTTGCGGTTGCCGGCCAGGAAGTAGAAGTCCGTGGTGCCGGCGAGGTTGATCGAGCCCGCGAAGGACGGGGTGCGGAACTGGCCCTTGGCGAAGTCGCGCTCCTTCTGGATGAGCGGGTCGCTCCGCTTCCACTCGGTGGTGATGGTCAGGCTGGTCGGGCCGAAGCTCGCCCCGGCCACCCCGTAGTAGCTGCGGGTCGCCCACTTGCCGTCATTCGGGCTCCACCCGTAGGTGCCGCCGATCTCCGTGCCGGAATAGTTGGTCTTCAGGATGACGTTCACCACGCCCGAGACCGCGTCCGAACCGTAGGTCGCCGAGGCGCCGTCCGAGAGGACCTCGATGCGCTCCACCGCCGAGATCGGGATCACGCTCACGTCCACGAAGCTCGCGCCACCGCTCGCCAGCACCGGCGAGATGTTCGCGCGGCGGCCGTTGATCAGCACCAGCGTCGCCCGGTTGCGCAGGGACACCTGCGAGCCGCCATTCGTCGAACCCGACGAGATGTTGCCGTTCTCGGAACCGATGTTGTTCGAGCCGAAGAACGCCGGCTGGGCCTTCTTCAGGACATCGAGCAGGTCGGTGCTCACGCCGGTCTTCTCGATCTCCGGAGCGCCGATGACGGTCACGGGAATCGCGGGGGAGCCGGCCGCGATCGGGATCAGGGATCCCGTCACGACGAACTTCTCCATCTTCTGGACGTCGGTGGTCGAGACCGTGGGCTGGGCGGCGAAGGCGACGCCCGCGACCACGGCGGTGGCAAGGCCGAACCGCCCAAGGGAGGCGGCGGCGAGGTGCTGCGGTTTATTCATGGATTGCTGGTTTGGTGTTCAACCCCGTGCCCAACCGGAAGGCTGGACGCCGAAATCGAACGAGCGAGAAAGTCACGATTCCGTTACATTGCAATCTTCTATCCTGAAGCGGAAGTCAGACGGACCGCCCACCCTCCGGCCTTCCGCGGTTGCCTCCACCGGGCCTTCCAGCTAGGGTCTTTCCGCTATGATCGACGCCCTCAAAAAAACCCTGCTCGCCGGAGTCGGCGCCGCAGTCGTGTCCAAGGAAAAGGTCGAGGCCGTGCTGGGCGACCTCGTGCGTCAGGGGAAGGTGACCTCCGCGGAGGCCCGGGAAATCGCCGAAAAGCTGGTCACCGAAGGCCGCCGGGAAGCGGAAACCCTCAGTCAGGAAGTGGGCGAGAAACTGAAAGGCGCCTTTGCCGGCATCGATCAGCGCGCCCAACAACGCCTCGATGCCCTCGAGGCCCGCGTTGCCGCCTTGGAACAAGCCGCCGCCGCCGCCACCGCCCAAGCCGCGGATACCGTCGAGGCCCCGACCCGGAGCTGAGCGGTGTTCGATGTCCTCCAGCACGCCGTCCGCGCCAAGGAGATCCTCACGGTCCTGGCGCGGCACGGCTTTGCTGACCTATTGAGCAAGCTGGAGCTTCCCTCCGGCCTCTGGCAACGCCTCCTGCCTCACCCCGGTCCCGTCCGCTCGACGGGGGAACGCTTCCGGCTAGCGGCGGAGGAGCTGGGGCCGACCTTCGTCAAACTCGGCCAGTTGCTCTCGATGCGGCCGGATGTCGTGCCCCACGAGATCGTGTTGGAATTGAGGAAGTTGCAGGATCGGGTGCAGCCGGTGCCGGCGGCGGAAATGCTCCCGGTGCTGACGCACGCCTTCGGGCGGCCGCCCGCGGAGGTGTTCTCGCGCTGGCAGGATACCCCCGTGGCCACCGCCTCGCTGGCCCAGGTGTACCGGGCGCAATTGCCCACCGGGGAAACGGTGGCGGTGAAGGTGCGGAAGCCCCACCTCCAGCACCGCCTCACGGTCGATTTTGAATTGGCACTCTGGTTGGCCGGCAAGCTGCAGCTTCACGTTCCGTCCCTGCGTCACTTAGATCTGCCCGGCGTGGTCGCCGAGGCCCGCGACGGCGTGCTCCGCGAGCTCGATTTCCGGCACGAGGCCCGCCATCAGCGCTACTTTAACTCCCTCAACCCCAATCCGAAGGAAGTCTACGCCCCCAAGGTCTACGACGCCTTTTCCAGCGAGACGGTCCTCGTGATGGATTGGGTCGATGGCACGCCCGTGGGGCAACTCCGCGGCGACGAAGCCGCCGCGGAACGCCAGCGCTGGGCCCGATGCGGCGCCGAATCCTTGGTCCGCCAAGTCTTCCTCGCCGGCTTCTTCCATGCGGACCCCCATTCGGGCAACCTGTATATTGCTAAGGATGGTCGCCTTTGCTTCCTGGACTGGGGTTTGGCCGGGCATCTGACGCGGCGACTGCGGCACGCCTTGGCTGACTTCTGGGTGGCGGCGGTGGAACAGGACAGCGAGCGGATTGTGCAGATCGCGGCTGACCTGGCGCCGGTGGACGCGCGACCCGACCTCCGGGCCTTGGAGAAGGAGATCACCCTCGCCCTGCGCGAGGAGCTCAACTTCGCCGTCGGCCGGCAGGCCTTGGGCCGCGCGATGCTGCGGCTGCTGTTCCTATTCGGCCAGCAGGGGATCCCCCTGTCGCGCGACTACGCCCTGATGGCCAAGGCCGTCCTGTCGATCGAGGAGGTGGGGCGGATGCTCGATCCGGAGTTCGATTTCCGGGCGGCGACGGCGCCCGTGTTGCGGGAGCTGTACCGCGAGCGGGCCAGTCCGGGCGTGCTGCTCCGCCGGTCCCGGGAGATGCTGCGGCACAGCGTGCTGGGCCTGCAGGAGTTGCCCTTCGAGCTGCGCCGCCTGCTCCGCCGCCTGGAGCATGACAGCCTGGCGATCAACCTGCACCACCGGGGCCTCGAGGAACACGACGATGCGGTGAAGATCGCTGCCAACCGCATCACGCTGGGGGTGATCATCGGGGCGCTCATCATCGGGTCTTCGCTGATCGTGACGACCGGCATCCAGCCGCACCTGTTCGGCTATCCGGCGCTGGGGATCGTGGGCTACCTGCTCTCGGCGGTGCTGGGCCTCTATGTGGTCTGGGACATCATCCGCCACGGCCGGCACCGGTGAGGGCTGGGGTGAAGCGCCTCCCGGGCGTTTGAGGTCGCTTGGCGTCCGGAGCTCCTCCAGTCAGCGGACAGGTATCCTTCGGTGATCCTTCGGTTAATTTTAGCTAAGTCATTGATGATCAGCAAAAGAAGGCGAAAAACCGAAGGATAACCGAAGGATGACTGAAGGATGACGAGGGGATCAGTGCAGGCGGACGGGAGGAAGTCCGCGGGAAACCGAAGGGGGCCGGCCAGACAGTTTTGTCAGGTAGAGCCCATTTAACGTCGGTTGGGTTTACACTTCGCGAGCGGACACCCTTGGTGGAAGAACCTTACGATATTTTGTATAATAATGAGGAAGAAAGGCTTAAGGAGTTAATCGGGAGTTTGGGTGCGGGTGGTACGTATCTTGCGTACGGTTTATACTCATCCGCTTCACGCGTTCAGTTTAATTCTCGCATGTTTCAGTTCCTGTCTTCCCAGCACCATTCCTTCCGAGCCGGCCTGACCGCCTTGTTGCTCGGGCTCGCCTTAGCCAGCACCGCCCGGTCCGCGGTCGTGATCAACAGCCCGGGTTTCTCCGGCACGACCACGATTATGGACAGAGCGTATCGGGTCGTGACCCCGGTTAGTTCGGCCCACACCCTGACCAGCCTCACCATCACGAGCTTCGCGACCACGGACTCGACGCTGACGCCGTCGAGTTACCTTTTCACCGTAACCTTTTACGCCGACTCACCAACTAACTCGCTTGGTACGGCCCTCACTTCGGCCATCTCGGCTTCCAGCATCGGCGCGCTGCAGTCCACGGCCCCAACCGCTCCGACCCCGCCCTTTCGCCGTTTCGAGGTGACTTTTGACCTGAGTTCCACGCCGGTCTCCATCGGCGCGGGGCAGGCTTTCTGGTACTCGCTGTCCTCAACGGTGTCCAACCAGAATGTCTTCATCGGAGCGTCCACGGCTAATTACGGGAACGGCTGGGGCACCAGTAGTATGAGGGCCTTGCCGTCGGGTCCCAATTTGTCGAATTCAACGCCCGGCATCATCCTGAGTGCCACGGCTGTCGGCGCCGCCTCCGTGCCGGACTCCGGCGCCTGGGTCACGTCGGGCTTGCTCGCGCTGGGCGCCTTGGGGATGGGCTGGCGCCACCGCGCGAAGGCGACCTGATCGATTCCCCGCGCAGGATTTGCCTCGATCTCGCTCCGCGGGAGCCGTGCGGAGTCGGGAAACCGAAGGGGTCAGGCCGTGGTTTGCTGCCCCTAACGGGCACACGGCTGAAATTGCGGATGGCTGGTTCCCATGGGCTCTATGCCGAAGGTTGCCGCTCAGTGAGTCATGGCCCGTGAGGGACGCCGGCGGCAGCGAACAACGGCCTGACCCCTTTCCGGCGTGCGCGACTGGAGCCTCCGAGCGCTCTTTTCGGGTACAAGGGGGCCTGGGCGTGAAGAGGGATTTCCGGTGCGTTCGCTCCGCCCGCCACGCGGGCGCGATGAAGTGTACCGCTTATTTCCACCATATGCGCCTCCGTCCCGACCGGGCGGTCATCCTCGATGAGTGGATTCTGGACACCCTGCGATTTCCCGAACGGGAAGAAGTCCAGGGTGACGGGCGGGTCCGGCGTTGGCGCCGCATCCCCGCTGCCGGCGGACGCGTTTTGCGCGTTGTGCTTCTGCCGGATGGTGAAACGATTCATAACGCTTTCTTCGACCGGAACGCCCTGCCGTGAAAATCACTTACTTTTCCGACACCGACACCGCTCTGCTCGAGTTTTCCTCCGCGCGGGTCGTATCCACGCACGAGATTACGCCCGACGTCATGGTCGATCTCGATGCGCAGGGCAGGCCGGTCAGCATCACGATTGAGCATGCCCGTCGCTTCCGTCGGGTGGCCCGGCCTCGGGTCCCGCGGCAACCTCGCCCCCGGGCGAAAGCGCGCGTCCGCAGCGTTCGCGGCCGGTAGTGAGTCGGTCGAACCTGGACGGGATCAGCGGAGCGAGGTGCGGGACCCCCCCAGGGGAAACCGCAGGCGTCAGGTTACCGGACCCCTTTCCGGCCGGCACGGTTCCGGCGGCGTTTCAATTGGCATCGAAGAACTGCGCAAAGTGGGCGGCCAGGAGCTCGTAAACCAAGCGGCGCTGCTCAACAAAAAAGACCTCAATCCTTCCCTGGTGATGGCGAAAGATGAAGCGGAGGGAGCCGACACGCAGGCGGAAGAAACCAGCATGATCTCCCTCCAGTTCTTTGGTGTCGCCATCGGGAAGCGCCAGCAGCGCCGCCTTGCAACGTCGGCGGGGATCGGGAGCCAGGGTGCGGACGTAATTCCAAACCGCCTCCGCGACGAACACCGGAGGCCGTTTCACAGCTTGGCCGCCGCGCGGAACTTGATCCGACCCGCTTTGAGGTTTTCAACCGTGGCGGAGAAGTCCGGGTTGCCGGCGAGTTCGAGGGTCTCGAGGAGTGCCCCCAAACGTTCATCAGAGATCAGGTGCACGGCAGGCTTTTGGTGGCGCGTGATCGTGACGAGGGCTCCCGTCTCGGCGTTGCGGACCGCGGAAGCCGTGTCGCGCTGAAGCTCACGAATCGTGTATGTACTTTTCATGGGGAAAAGCTGCCTCCGCCACTGGGGTGGGTCAAGGCGGGGGCAGGCAGGTGCTCAGGCTGAAACCTGCCACGAGCCCCGTGGGCGCCGCGCCCGGCCTCCGGCGACGGCCCTTGCCTCCAAGGGCTAAAACGGCGCTAGTCGCGTCAGCCCGCGGCCAGCCGGTCCGCGGAAGGTAACCCGATGAAGACCTTTAACCTCCTGCCGCTGGTGGCGGCCGGCGTCCTGGGCGTCGCCTTGGTCGCTCCGTCCCACGCCGTCATCTTGCTGGCCTGCGTGGTTGCCCTGCTGGCCGCCGTGGCCGCGTCGGTGCATCACGCCGAGGTCATCGCCCACAAGGTGGGTGAGCCCTATGGCACGCTCGTCCTCGCGCTCGCGGTCACCGTGATCGAGGCGGCGCTGGTGCTGTCCATCATGCTGAGCGGCGGTGCCAAGGGGGCCACGGTGCCCCGCGACACCATTTATTCGGCCGTGATGATCATCTGCAACGGGGTGGTCGGGGTGTGCATCCTGCTGGGGGGCCTGCGCCACCGTGAACAAACCTTCCGCATCGAAGGCGCAGGGTCCGGGCTGGCGGCATTGGTGGCCCTGTCCACGCTGGTGCTGGTCACGCCCTCGCTGACGACCAGCGCCCCAGGCGCCGCCTATACGCCCGCGCAATTGGTGTTCGTCGGGTTATCGTCCCTGTCCCTCTGGGCCGTGTTTGTTTTCATCCAGACGGTCCGTCACCGCGACTATTTCCTGCCGGCGGTCGCGTCGGCCGACGAGTCGGTGCACGCCAGTCCGCCCAGTACGGGCGCGGCGTGGGCGAGCCTCGGTCTGCTGGTGGTGGCGCTGGTGGCCGTGGTCGGGCTGGCCAAGGTGCTCTCTCCCGTCCTCGAGCGCGCCGTGGCGCGCTGGGAGCTGCCGCCGACGGTGGTGGGCATTTTGGTGGCGATGATCGTGCTCCTGCCGGAGACGTGGGCGGCGATCCGGGCCGCCCGCGCCAACCGGCTGCAGACGAGCATGAACCTCGCGATCGGGTCCGCCCTGGCCAGCATCGGGCTCACGATCCCCGTGGTCGTGGCCGCCGCGGTGGTGTTCAACCTGCCGCTGGAGCTCGGACTGGAGCCGAAGGACATGGCGCTCCTTGCCCTCACCTTTGTCGTCAGCGCGATCACGCTGGGTTCAGGGCGGACGAATCTGATGCAGGGGGCCGTCCACCTGGTGATCTTCGCGGCCTTCCTGTTCCTGACGCTCGTGCCCTGACTTGGGCGCCGGACGTCCGCGGAGGGGCGCCAGAGGCGCAAGTGGGTCAGGATAGCGGCTCAGCCTTCGCCCATCCCGGGGCGCAGGTCCCGCAGGGCGGCGCGGAAGACCAGCCAGCCGCTGAGGTAATTGAGGCCCAGAATCCCGCCCAGCAGGCCCACGACCAAGGCCGCGGTCGGCCCCGCTGGCAGGTTCGGCAACACGGGCGCCGTCGCGAGGGCACTCGCCGCCGCCCCCAGGACCACGCCCCGGGTCACGAGCCAGCTGAACTCGGCGCGCACCATTTGCCCCAGGACCTCCGGCGGCAGGCCGATCGCCGCCAGCACCGCGAACTCGCCCCGCCGCTCCCGCAGGTTGCGCGCGACGACGATCGCCAGCCCCAGGCTCCCCAGAATCACCCCCAGGGTCCCGAGCACGTTGAAGATTGCCAGATAGGTGTTCTCGATCCGGTGGAAAGCCGCCAACAGGTCCCGCGTGGTCTCCACCCGGCCACCCGCGTCGGCCGCCGCCGAACGCAACCGCCCCTGCAAGGCCGGTAGGTCCGCCGCAGGCGGGGCGTCCACCAGAAAGACGCTGGGGCCGGGATGGGAGGGGAACCGCGCCAGGAACGCCGCCTCATCCACGATCAGGTAGCCCTGGAAGATGGAATCCCGCAGCACCCCGGCGATCCGCACCCCGAAGGTCCGGCCGTTTTCGTCGGTATAATCGATCACATCCCCGACGCGCCGCTGCAGGGCCCAAAGCAGGGTGTTTTCGTCGACGAACGCCGGCAGTGGCTCCGCTGCGCTGGCGCCGGCGCGCAGGGCCTCCCAGCCCCCGCCGTTGGGCAGGCGCGGCGTGAAGACGCTGGGCGTCGGCAGCCGGGCGGGATCCACGGCGAGCAGTCGCGGCCGGGCCACGGCGTTTAGGTTGAAGCAATTGGCATTATCCCCGGCCCCCGCGCGCAGCGGGACGATGGCCCCCAGTTCCTTGGCCGCCCCGGCGAAGAGCTCGAACCGCTCGCCCAGCGCGTCGCGGGCCGGATTCTGCGGCGCGGTGGTCTCCACCCAGAAGGCGAAGCCGCCCGTCCCGGCCCCACGCTCGCGCCAGTTGTCACCCACCTGCTTGCGGAAGGCGGCCACCGACAGGACCATGAACACGGCGGTGGCGATGAGGCCGGTCACGGTGAGGCTGCGTGCCGGGCGGGTGCGGAGGTTCAGCCGGCCCAGTTCCGCGGCGCCCGGCAGCAGCCCGGTGCGGTGGGCGCCGAGCAAAATCCGGATCCCGGCCAGCCCCGACCCCAGCAACGCGAAACCGGCGAGGAAGAACGCCCCTTGCGCGGGCATTACCTTCCCGGAACCCGCGAGCGCCCCGGCAGCCACCAGCGCCAGCCCCACCGCCAGCGCCGCGGCGCCCCGCGGCCGACCCGGCGGGCCCGTTTCCTCCTCCGCCTGGGCCGCCAGCCGGATCGAGAGCGCCCGCCGCGCCAGGCGGCGGATGGCCAGCCAGAGCGCCAGCAGCGACAAAAGGAGGAAGGCGGCCAGGCCCAGGGCGATGGTCAGCGGTGGCGCGGCGAAGGTGAAGGTCGTCCCGCCCGCCCAGATGCCCTCCAGAAACCGCAGAATGCCTCCCGTGTAGAGGGCGGCGAGGGGCAGGCCGAGCAGTCCGCCGAGGGTGAGCAGCGCGGCCCCTTCCGCCAGCCGCCACCGCAGGAGCCGCCCCGGGCCCACGCCCACGGCCCCAAGGAGCGCGTCCTCGCGGTTGCGCTGGAGCAGGGCGAATTGGAACAGCAGCGCTACCAGGCCCAGGGCCGCGACGATGAGAAACAGGCTCAGACCGAGGAACAGCCCCGCGAAGTCCACCGTCGGCGTCGCCGGCGCGGTGAAGGGCCGCACCAGCAACTGGCTCATTTCCGGGCGCAACTCCGCGGTCAGGCGTGCGGTCAACGCGTCCCCGGCGGTCGCCGGTGCCGCCACGCGCAGCCCGGTCAGGCTGCCCCAGCGGGTCGCCCAGAGTTCCTCCGCGGCGGCGGCGGACAGGAACGCCTTCGGGGCGCCGCGGTGTTCCTCCCAATACTTCTCATCGCGGTCGCGGATCCGGCGCAGGTCCAAGGGCAGGCTGGGGTTCCATTCGCGGGGGCTCTCGGTTGCGGTGATGCCGGGGAAGTCCGGCATCCATCCGCGGTCCGCGGCCAGTCCGCTCAACGGCACGATCGCCCGGACCCGGAACTGGGCCTGTGCCTCGGCTAGGCCTCCCCCGGCGGAATTGCGGAAGTAGGTCACCTGGACCTCGTCCCCCGGTCCGGCGCCGAGATCCTGGGCCAGCCACGCGTTGAGGACCAGTTCCCGCGGGCCGAGGTCCGCCGGCAAAAAGGGTGCGGCGGCCGCGGTGGTGGCGGTGGCGATGGAGTAGGGGGTCGCCTGGTCGCCCTTGCGGAATTCGTTCACGAGGTAGGTCGTCACCGGCTGCGCTTCCGGCCATGCGCGGCGGGCGGCCGCGACCACCTCGGGATCCAGGAAGATCCGCGTCGAAATCAGCTCAAAGGCGCCCGCCGCCTCGCGCCGCGCCAGGGACAGGCCGTGATCGGCCAGGCGGGTGGTGCGCGCGAGGGCGGAGGTGAGTTCGGCCGGTCCGGCCGGGCCCGCGTAGAGGACCAGATTGGCGCGGCCGGCCTGCTCCAGCGCCTCCTGCAGGCGCGGCAGCGGGAGGTAGACGGTGGCCGGCGGCAGTTGGGTCGCCTCCAGTCCGAAACGGCCGTAAGCATCGTCCCCGATCACTGCCGCGACGCGGCCGCGGAGGCTTTCGAGGGACGTCTCGGCGCCGGCGATGGGCGCGTTGCCGGCGATCACCCCGGGTTTCGGAAAGCGGACCACCAGGGTGTCGCCCACCTTCAGGCCGAGGCGCGTGGCCAGGGTCAGGTTAACCGCCAACGCATCCGCTCCGGCGGCGGGAGGCGGGGCCGGCCGCGGGGCGAAGGTCCAGAACTCCGGGGTGACGCCGAGGATCTGGACCTGCCCCGTGCGGGCCTGGCTGCCGGCGTGGACCGCGGAGCCTTGGGTGAGCAGGACCGGCGCGCTCCGGCCCCCGGCGGTGGCCGCCAGCTCCGGGGCGAGTTCGGCGCGGAAGAAGCGATCGCCCGCGGTGACGACCTGCGTGGTCTGTCCCGTTCGCTGTTCCGCCGCGCGGGCGAGCGAGGCGCGCACGGAGGCGCCGGCAAAAAGGGCGCCAAGGAGCACCGTGGCCCCCAGCACCGCCCCGGCAAAGACCCCCAGGGTCGCGTGGCGGTGGTAAACGAGGCTGCGGGCGAGGTAGCGCGCGGGGGACATCGCGGCTTCAGCCCACCAGGCGGCCCTGTTCCAGCCGGCAGGTGCGGTGGAGGCGCCGGGCGAGTCCCGGGTTGTGGGTCACGACCACCAGGGCGGCCTTGCCGGCCGTCTGGCGCAGGAGCAGTTCCGCGATGCGCTCGCCGGTCGCCGGGTCGAGGGAACCGGTGGGTTCGTCGGCCAGAATCACCCGCGGCTGATTGATCAGGGCGCGCGCGATCGCCACCCGCAGCTGTTCGCCGCCCGAAAGCTGGTAAGGCCGGTGGTCGAGGCGGTCCTGGAGGTCGACCTCCCCCATCAGCGCCTCGGCGCGGGCCCGGGTGGCGGCGGCGTCCTCGGTCCAGCCGCCGGCCAAACGGGGCACGAGGACATTCTCCAGCACGGTGCACTGGGGCAGCAGGTGGTGGAGCTGGAAGACGAAGCCGAGGTGCTGGTTGCGGAAGCGGGCGGCCGCGGCGGCGTCCAGCGCGCCCAGATCCTCGCCCGCGACCCGCAGGCTCCCGGAAGTCGGGCGGTCGAGGGCGCCGAGCAGATTGAGCAGGGTGGTCTTGCCGCTGCCGGACGGACCGACGATCGCGACGGATTCCCCTGCGTCCACCGTGAGGTCGAGGTCCTGGAGGACGGTCACCGGCCCGGCCGGGCTGGCGTAGGTCTTGGTGACGCGGGTGGCGGTGATCATCCGGCGGCGGACAGGGGGGGACGTCAGCGGACGGCGGTGCTCGGAGCGGGGGGCGTGGCGCGGGCGGTCGCCGCGGGGGCAGGGGAGGGACGGTACAGGCTGACCATGCAGCCGCCGATCGCGGCGAGCAGAATCCCGGCGTAGAACTGCCACGGGACGCCGGCGAGGCCGTCCTTGGGCGGATGCATCCAGGTGGCGACGACCGCGTTCACGACCGGCGCACCGGCGAAGACCAGGGACATCACGACCTGCGGCACGCCCTTGGCCCCGAAGGCCAGCAAGATGCCGAAGGCGCCGACGGCGCCGAGGATACCCGCGAAGAGCGAGATCCACAGGCCCTTGCTCGGGAAGTTGAAGTCGGAGCCCTGCAGCTTCAGCAGCGCGAGGGGCGCCAGCACCGCGAAAATGAAGTAAGCCACCCCCACGAAAAGGAAGGCCTTATAGCGGCCGAAGACCGGATCCTTCATCGCGATCTGGCCGCTGTGCAGGAAGACCCCGTAAAGGCCCCAGGAGGCGATGGTAAGGAAGACGTAGGCGAGCCAGTGCATAGGAGTTGGGTGGAGGGAAAAGGTTCAGGCGGCCGGCAGCGGCTGGTCCGGCGGCGCCAGGAGGCGGCGGCGGAGTTCCTCCGGCAGGGGAGTCTTCTGGCGGCGTCCGGTGGCGGGGTCGAGCGCGACGTGCGCGACCCCGCAGGTTCCTTCGGCCAGCGCCTCGCCGGCGGGCGTCCGCGGGCCGAAGATCCAGAAGTCGTAGGCAAAGCCGCAGGTCCGCACTTCGCGCACCCGCAGGGCCACGCGCAATTCATCCGGCCAGCGCGCGGAGGCCCGATAGCGGCAGCTCGCCTCCACCCGCGGCCAACCCCCGGCCAGGGAGCCGTCCTCCGCCAGGAACCGCACCCCAAGGGCACGCAGCCAATCCTGCTCCGCCGTGGCCGCGTAGCGCAGGAAGTGGGTGAAGTACACGATCCCCGCCATGTCGGTGTCCGCGAACTCCACGGTCCGGCGGGTGCAGAAGTGGAAGCGGTCGGGGAGGTCCATCAGGAAGGGTGCGGCAGGCGCGCCACGATTTCGCGGAAGCCGGCCGCCATCACGCGGGCGGGGAAACGGGTGGTCGCGGCCTCCCGGCCCCGCCGGCCCAGCTCCGCCCGCCGCGCCGGATCCGCCAGCAGGTCGCGCCAGGTCCGGGCCAAGGCGGCGGGATCCCCGGGCGGCACGCAGACGCCCGCGCCGGTTTCCTCGACCAATTCGGGAAACGCGGCCGCCCGCGGCTGCACCAAGGGCACGCCGCAGGCCATCGCTTCGACCACATAAAGGCCAAAGGCCTCCGGATAGGTCACCGGCACCGAAAACAGGGTCAGGCCGCGCAACAGCGCCACCTTCGCCTCGCGGCTGAGGTTCGGCGCCCATTCGACGCGTTCCGTCAGGCCGGCCGCTGCCAGCCGGGCCCGTAGGCGCCGCAGCAGGGGTTCGTCGCCCGCCGTCGCCGCCCCGCCGATCCGCACCCGCGTGGTGCGGTCGCCCAACGGTCCGGCCAGGTGCAGAAAGGCCTCCACAAACTGCTCCAGGCCCTTTTCCCGGCTCAGGCGCGCGAGGTAGCCGATCACGGCCGGGCCGGCTGGCGGTTCCGCGGGCGCGTAGCCGTCGAGCTGGATCCCGTTCCACAGCACCTCGACGCGCCCGGACGGCAGGCCGAGGCGCTCGCCCATATAGGTCGCGTAGAAGCGGCTCGGGGCGAGCAGGAGGTTCGAATCCGTCAGCCGCTCCCCCATCGCCCGCCAACAATCGGACCGATACGGCTCCGGCAGGCCGTCCAGAAAGGTATCCTCCCCCTGGAAGAAGGTCACCACCGGGGCCCCCAGGCGCGCCCGCAATTGCCGCGCGAAGCCGGCCAGGAGGGCCGTCGACAGGCAGATGACGTCCGGTCGGCCGGTGTGCTCCAGCCAGCCGAGCAGTTTCTCCAGCTCCTTGGTGAGGCGGCTGGAGTCGACGTGGAACATCTCCCGGGTCATCTCCCCGTGGGTCCGCGCCGAGGTCATATGGCTGTGGCGCGCCGCCCAGCGCAGGAGCCCGGTGGAGTCCAGCAACCGGTCGAGCGCGGCCGGGGTGTGGCGGAACAGGGGAATCTTCTGTTGGAGGAAGACGTTGATGCCCCCGAAGAAGACCGGGACCGCCCCCGCGCCGGGCAGCGCCGCCTCGTCGAGCGTGTGCGGCAGGTACAGCGGCGCGAGGGTCACATCCTCGCCCGCCCGGTGCAGCTCCTGCGCCAGCGCGTTGTCGCGCATGCAGGCGCCGCAGTGGTAGCTGCCGGTGCCGGGGGTGAGGAAGACGATCTTCACGGCGGGCTCCGCAGGGCGAACAGGGTGCCCTTCTCCCCCCCGACCACCAAGAGGTCCTCCCCGAAGGCCGGAGACGCGATCAGCGCCTCACCCAGCTCCAGTTGCCACCGCTCCGTACCGTCGGCCAGCGTCGCCGCGTACAGGCGGCCATCGGTCGAGGCGAACACGACCGCATCGGTGAAGGCGATCGGTGAAGCCTCGACCCGCCCGCCGGTGCGAAACTTCCAGGCCGCCTCCACGGTCGTCCGCCGGATCGCGTGCAGGTGCTTGTCGCGCGAGCCGATCAGCACGAGGTCGGCCGTCACCGCCGGGGAACTATAGAAGGGCATCGCCCGGTCCTGGTAGGTCCATGCCACCTTGCCGGCCGGAACATCGAAAGCGATGACCTGGTTCGCGTGGTTGCCGCAGAACGCCATCGTCCCGCCGGTGCCGATCGAAGCGGGAATGTACGCTTCCGCCGGGATGCGGTGCGCCAGCTTGCCGTCCGCCAGCTGCACCACGTGCAGCTGGGCATCGCAGCCGCCAAAGACGATGAACCGGCCATCCACCACCGCGGGGGCACCGTTGACGTGGTCCTCCGTCGCGTAGGTCCAGACGGTCCCGCCGTCGGCCGCGCGGAGCACCCGGGTGGTGCCGTCGTAGCCGTTGAGGAGGACCCAGTCCTCGTTCCCTTGGGGCGAGCGTACGAGGGT
>JAIXQE010000084.1 GCA_027485815.1 Opitutaceae bacterium | reverse complement strand
TTTTTTTCAACGTAATTCCTCCCGCCTTCGCCAAGGCTACGGCGGGCAGGCCCTCCTTCTTCCGCGCGATGTCGCCTTCCTCGGTTGGGCCCCGCTTTCCGCGGCTCGATGCCACCTTTCCCGCGGTTCGTTGTAGCCGGGGAATCGTTCCCCGGTCCCTGCCAACTGCCCTTCGTCCGGCGACGGCCTTTCGGCCGGAGGCCGGATGACAGATGCCGGAGGACGGGAGGCGGACTTTTACGGGCAGAAGCCGTGAGGGTGGGCGATCATCGTCCCCAGCTTGCGACCGATGATCCGACAGCGCTCCAGCAACGCGATCTCCACGTCGGGGCTGAGGTAGACATAGGCCTGCGCACGCCCGATCCAGTGCTTGGTCTCCTGCAGTTCACCATCGGCATCCGTCAGCTTGGCGATGAAATGCGCGGGGTAACAGCGCTTCGCCCAACTCTCCGCAATATTGCCTCCGATAGACCGGGACGAACGGCGGATCTGATCCGTCAGGGAGTAAATCTCCTCTCGGGGAAAGCGTTGGGACACGGTAAAGATCGCGTAGTCCAAGGCACACGCCTCTCGATAAACCTGCAACTCCTCGAACCCCTGGATCTGGGACGTCATCCCTGCCTTATCCTCCAGGCCGTGCCTGGGTTTCGATCTCCCCTCCCCCCCAATCTCCGGGCCTCCATCCTCCGCCGCCCGTCTTCCGTCCCCGTCCTCAGCCCTGAGCCTGTCGAAGGGCTTCGCCCCCCGTCATCCGTTCTCCGTCATGCCGCCACCCGCGCGGGATCTCCCGCCTCTACCTTGCCCGCAAATGCGCCCGCAATCACCGCCGCCTCCGGACGTCCGAGACCAGCCTCCACCACCTCCCGCCAGACTGCCCGCGGCACCACCACCTGCTCCGCGAGAACCTCGAGCAACCCCAGCCGGCCAATCTTCGCCAGCCCGATCAACGGACTCGCATCCACCACCAGCCGCACCTCACGCGTTCCGGATGTCATCCGCCACCTGATCCGCGCTGAGATTGGACCAAGACACACCCCATTCACCCAACGCCTCGCGAAAGGCCCACGGGGAAAGGCCGCTCAACTCCGCCGCCTGTCCCAGCGTGATTCGCCGGAGTTCGAAGAGCTTGACCGCCGCCAGGACGCGCACGCCCTCCCCCTCTTGCCCAGGCTTGAGGCCCGCCTGAGCCAACAACCTTTCGTCGATGGGAAATTGCAGGACCGTCATCCCTCCACCTTGCGCCAGCGCTCCCGCACGTCAACCGCGCCCCTCGCCCGGATTTCAGGGCCGCGGGCCGGCCTTACGGACGGATGACGGATGACGGAGATCGGACGACGGATGCCGGAGGACGGAGTAGGTCCGGCTGCCACAACTGGCCACTAAACGCCCATTCCTAGGCAATATACCGAAGCCCCGCGGTTCGGTGTAGCCGGGGAATTGTTCCCCGGTTCTTACAGAACGTCCTTCGGATGGCGGAGTCATCTCTGCCTCGTCCTTCCCTCCGGGGAAGGATTCACCGGCGGATCGGTGATCGATGTGGCCGCGGCTGTAGCCGCGGATCGCGACGAAACCCCCGTCGGCTTGCTCCTCAGCTCGCGCGGCCCGGCAATGGACCGCGAGCAACGGGTCAGGCGCGAACAAACCCAAGACCCCCAAAACGCACCGAAGCCCGGCGGACAACGTCCAGCCGGGCTTCGGGGGTGCTTTAGCCGAATTGTTGCGTTATGGGTCCGGCGCGGTTCGACCCGCCGCGGGCACCGCGGCTCCCCTGAACTCTGGCATCGTCGCCTCGCCCGCCGCACTGATGCCCGTCCGAAAGACCACCGCTTTCACCGTGAGCAAGAGGATCTTCACATCCAAGGCCAGGCTCCGGGTCTCAACGTACCGCACGTCCCACTCAAACTTCTCCTCCCATGCCAGCGCGTTGCGACCCATCACCTGCGCCAAACCGGTGATCCCCGGCTTAACCTCATGCCGCCGCGCCTGGCGCTCGGAGTAGCGGTCCAGGTACTGCACCAGCAGGGGTCGGGGCCCCACGAGGCTCATCTCCCCTTTTAGGACATTCCAGAGCTCCGGCAGCTCATCCAGCGAACTCGACCGCAGGAAGCGCCCGAACGGGGTCAGTCGGACGGCATCAGGCAGCAGCTGCCCCTGCGCGTCCCGCGCATCGGTCATCGTGCGAAACTTCACCATCTCGAAGATCCGCCCGTGCAACCCCGGCCGCCGCTGCCGGAAGTATACGGGCGATCCCAGCTGCACTCTAACGGCCAACGCGATCACGCCGATGAGCGGTGCCCAAAACGGGGCGGCGATCGTCAGGAGGAGAAGATCGATGAGGCGCTTCATTTTGGAAGGCGGAGGACGGAGGGCAGAGGACAGAAGACGGAGGGCGGGGCTAGCGGCAGAAGGGGGCGGGGTGCTCGATCATTTTACCCAGCATTCGGCCGATCGAATGGCAGCGCGAAGTGAGCTCAAGGACGGTTTCAGCCGGCAGATACCCATAT
>JAIXQE010000132.1 GCA_027485815.1 Opitutaceae bacterium | reverse complement strand
GTTCTCCTCGCGGTGGTGGCGATCCTGTGGCGTCCCGCGTTGCCGGTGCTCAAGTGGGGCGGCGCCGCGGGCGCCGGTACCCTGCTGGCGGCGCCCAATCTCCTGAAGCTGGGCACGCTGGGCGCCCTCCTGCTGGCCTGCTCCGCGATCGCCCTGGCCGGCACCGGGCTTTCCGCGCGGCGCCTGCTGCCCGGTTTCGCCGCGGTCTTCGGACTCGCGATGTCCGCCCAGGTCCTCGCGGGGCACGCCGCGATCGAGGCGCTCGGGCTCGAGCACGTGATCTTCAGCCTGCTCCTCGGGCTCCTCGTGAGCAACACGGTCGGCGTCCCCGGGTGGCTGGCCCCGGCGGTGCGCACGGAGTTCTACATCAAGACGGGACTCGTGATTCTGGGGTCCTCGCTGCTCTTCCAGGAGATCCTTCAGGCCGGCGCGCTGGGCCTGGTGCAGGCGGTCCTCGTCGTGGCCGCGGTGTGGGCGTTCGCCTTCTGGCTGGCGCGGCGGCTGCGCGTCGACGACGAGTTCGCGGCGATGTTGTCCACCGCGGTGTCGATCTGCGGGGTCTCCGCCGCAATCGCGGCCTGCGGCGCCATCCAGGGGGACCGGCGGAAGCTTTCCTACATCACGACCCTGGTGCTGCTGTGCGCGGTGCCGATGATGGTGTTGATGCCGTGGGCGGCGAAGCACTGGGGGATGAACGAGCTGGTGGCGGGGGCCTGGCTGGGTGGCACGCTCGACACCAGCGGCTCCGTGGTGGCGGCGGGCGCCCTGATCAGCGAACCGGCGATGAAGGCCGGCGTCATCGTGAAGTTCTCGCAGAACGTCCTGCTGGGGGTGGCCGCATTTTTCCTCTCCGTCTGGTGGAGCCTGCGCGCGCCGGGAGACCGGACGAAACCCGGGGTGAGCGGGGCGGTGATCTGGGAGCGGTTCCCGAAGTTCCTGCTCGGATTCATCGCCGCCTCGCTGGTCTTCTCGTTCCTGCTGGAGCCGGCGCGGGTGAAGGAGGTGAAGGGCACGCTCACGGGACTGCGCAACGCGTGGTTCGCGCTCGCGTTCGTGTCGATCGGCCTGGAATCACGCTTCCGCGACCTCGTGGGCCTCGGCGGGGGGCGGCCGGCCGTCGCCTTCCTCGGGGCGCAGGCCTTCAACGTGGTCTGGACCCTGCTGCTCGCGTGGCTGCTCTTCGGGGGCGTCTGGCTGCCCGCGCCGGTCCTCCGCTGAGCCCGGCCGCCGCGGCCGCGTTTTCGCATCGCCTCGCCGGCGCGCGCGGGCCCAGATGCCGGGATGCCGCTCGCGTACTGGGTCCACAATCTGGATCCGTTCCTGGTCCGCTTCTCGGAGCACTTCGGGGTCCGCTACTACGGGCTCGCCTACCTGCTCGGCTTCGCGGCGGCCGCCGGCCTGCTCCTGCTGTACCACCGGCGCGGCCGCTCGCCGTACGGCCCCGGCGCCATCTCCGACCTCATCACCGCCCTCGTGCTCGGCGTGCTGCTCGGCGGGCGCCTCGGGTACTTCCTGCTCTACCGGCCGGAGGTCCTGCGCCACGACCCCGCCGAGCTGCTCCGGCTGTGGGAGGGTGGGATGGCGAGCCACGGCGCCTTCGTCGGCGTGCTCCTCGCCCTCGCGTGGTGGAGCCGCCGCCACCGCGGCTCGCTCCTCGGCGTGGCGGATCTCGTCGTGACGACCGTGCCCGCCGGCCTCTGCCTGGGCCGGATCGCCAACTTCATCAACGGGGAGCTGGTTGGCCGCATCACCCACGTGCCCTGGGCGGTGATCTTCCCCGCCAACGAGTTCGACCGGCAGCTCCTGCGCCCGTTTCCGCGCCACCCCTCGCAGCTCTACCAAGCCGCGCTCGAGGGCCTGCTGCTTTTCCTTTACCTACAATGGCGCTTCTGGCGCGGGCGGCCCGAGACCCTCGGGCCCGGCCGCCTGAGCGGGGAATTCCTGCTCGGCTACGCCCTCGCGCGGATCATCGGGGAAGGGTTCCGCGAGCCCGACGCCTCGCTGCTCCTCGGTCTGAGCCGCGGCACCTTCTACTCGCTCTTCCTCGCCGCCGCCGGGGCGTTCCTCATCGTCCGCAGCCGTCGCCCCGCCGCGGGTGGCGGGCGACCCGCCTGACCCCCGCCGCGGTAAACGCCCGGCGGCGCGGAAACGGGGCCAGCTTTTGTTTGCCTCCCCGGCCAGCGTTCCAACAGCTTCGCCCCTTCCCATGCCCACGCTCAAGTTCGCCGTTCTCGCCGGGGACTACATCGGTCCGGAAGTGATGTCCGAGGCCCTCCGGGTCCTCGCCCACGTCGCCCGCCAGGAAAACCTCACGCTCGACTACCAGGAGGCCGAGGTGGGCGGGGCCGGCATCGACCGCCACGGCAAGGCCCTCCCCGACTCCACCCTCCGCCGGTGCGAGGCCGCCGACGCCATCCTCTTCGGCTCGGTCGGCGGACCCAAGTGGGAGAACCTGCCCCCCAAGGAGCAGCCCGAACGCGCCGCCCTGCTGCCGCTGCGCAAGCATTTCACCCTCTTCGCCAACCTCCGGCCCGGGCTCCTCTACCCCGAACTGACCGACGCCTCCCCGCTCAAGTCCGAGCGCATCCCGCAGGGCATCGACATCGTCTGCATCCGCGAGCTCACCGGCGGCCTCTACTTCGGCCAGCCCAAGGTCACCACCACCCTGCCCGACGGGGATGTCCAGGCGGTGGACACGATGGTGTACCGCCGCTCGGAGATCGAACGCATCCTCGACGTCGCCATCACCGCCGCCCGCGGCCGCCGGAAGAAGCTCTGCTCGGTGGACAAGGCCAACGTCCTCGAGACCTCCGTGCTCTGGCGCCGCACCGCGACCGAGTACGTCGCCCGCCACGCTCCCGACCTCACCCTCAGCCACATGTACGTGGACAACGCGGCGATGCAGCTGGCCCGCGATCCGAACCAGTTCGATGTCTTCGTGACCGAGAACATGTTCGGGGACATCCTCTCCGACGAGATGGCGGTCATCTGCGGTTCCCTCGGGATGCTCTCCTCCGCGTCGCTCGGCGCGGGCCGCAACTCGCTCGGCCTGCCGTTCGGCCTATACGAGCCCGCGGGCGGCACGGCCCCCGACATCGCGGGCAAGGGCATCGCCAACCCCTGCGCGCAGATCCTGTCCGCCGCCCTGATGCTCCGCTTCAGCTTCGGCCTCGAGGCCACCGCCCGCCGCATCGAGACGGCCGTCCGCACCGCGGTCACCGGCGGCACCCGCACCGGCGACATCGCCTTCGGCCGCCCCAGCGTCGGCACCCGCGCGATGGCCGACGCCGTCATCGCCGCCCTCGGCTGACCCGAGCCCCGCCCCCGCCCGACCCACCGTTCCCGCCATGACTTCCGCCGAGATCCGTCAGAGCTTCCTCGATTTCTTCGCGCGCCAGGCGCACACGATCGTCCCGTCGTCCCCGCTGCTCCCGGACTCGCCGGGGCTGCTGTTCACCAACGCGGGGATGAACCAGTTCGTGCCCATCTTCCTCGGCGACCGGGCGCCGGACGTCTCCCGCTGGGCGGGCGTGCGCCCCGGCCGCGACACCCGCGCCGCGGACACCCAGAAGTGCATCCGCGCGGGCGGAAAGCACACCGACCTCGAGGACGTCGGCTTCGATACCTACCACCACACGATGTTCGAGATGCTGGGGAACTGGTCCTTCGGCGACTACTTCAAGCGGGAATCCATCGAGTGGGGCTGGGAGCTGCTGACCCGCGTCTGGGGCATCCCGCCGAAGCGCCTCTTCGCCACCGTCTACGCCCCGGACAAGGCCAAGGGAGACCCCGCCGACTTCGACCAGGAGGCGCACGACATCTGGGCCGCGATCTTCCGCCGGGAGGGTCTCGACCCGGCGGTGCACATCGTCAATGGCAACAAGAAGGACAACTTCTGGATGATGGGCGACACTGGCCCGTGCGGTCCGTGCTCGGAGATCCATTTCAACCTCCTTCCCGCCGACGAGGAGACCGCCGGGCGCAAGCTCGTGAACGCCGGCAGCCCACGCTGCATCGAGATCTGGAACCACGTCTTCATCCAGTTCAACGCGAACGCCGACGGCACTTTCTCCCCCCTCGCGGCCAAGCACGTCGATACCGGGATGGGCTTCGAGCGCGTCGCCGGCATCCATGCCACCACCGGCGGCTTCCGCGACTTCAGCCGGGATCCGTCCAACTACGCCGCCGACGTCTTCGCCCCGCTGCTGGCCAAGGTCGCCGCGCTGTCCGGCCGCACCTACCAGGGCACCGTGCCCACCGCCCGCGAGGGCCTCACGGAGCAGGAGCGCACGGACGTCGCCTTCCGCGTGCTCGCCGACCACGCCCGCTGCGTCAGCTGCGCGATCGCCGACGGGATCCTGCCCGGCAACGAAGGCCGCAACTACGTCATCCGCCGCATCCTCCGCCGCGGCATCCTCTACGGCCGCAAGCTGGGCCTCACGGGCGGCTTCTTTGAACAGCTGGTCGCCCCGGTCGTGACCTCGCTCGGGACCGTCTTCCCGGAGCTCACCCAGCAGCAGGAGATCATCCGGCGCGTCATCCGCGCCGAGGAGGAGAGCTTTGGCCGCACCCTCGACAAGGGTCTCGGCCGTTTCCAGGACGCCGCCGCCCAGACCGCGGGCAACGTCTTCCCCGGGCACGAGGCGTTCGTGCTCTATGACACCTACGGCTTCCCGCTGGACATGACCCAGCTTCTCGCAACGGAACGGGGGCTCAGCGTCGACGTCGCCGGATTCGAGGCCGAGATGAACCGACAGCGCGAGCGCGGCCGCGCCGCGCAGCGGCGCGAGGTCATCGTCGCCGCCACCGAGGGCGCCGACGCCCCCGCCGCCGCTCCCACGCGCTTCACCGGCCACGAATCGCTCCGGGAGCAGGCCCGGGTCCTGGAGGTCGTGCGCTCGGGGGATGCGACGTTCGTCGTGTGCGACCACACCCCGTTCTACGCGGAAATGGGCGGGCAAGCCGGCGATACCGGCACGTTCACCCTCGGCGGCACCACCATCCCGGTTTCCGACTGCGTGAAGGACAAGGCCGGACGCCACCTGCACCAGGTGCCCGCGGAGGCAGCCGCCGCGCTGTCGCCCGGCGCGGACGTGGAGCTGGCGGTCGAGCCGGCGCGCCGGCGCGCCATCAGCCGGCACCACTCGGCCGCCCACCTGATCCACTGGGCGCTGCGGCGCACGCTCGGCACCCACGTGCGGCAGGCCGGCACCTCCAAGACACCCGACCGCATGCGGTTCGACTTCTCCCATTTCGAGGCCCTGAGCCCGGAGCAGGTCCGCGAGGTCGAACGGCTGGTGAACGAGCGCGTCATCGAGAACGCCAAGGTAGAGGCCTACGAGACCGAGTTCGACCGCAAGCCCGAGGGCACGCTCGCGTTCTTCGGCGAAAAGTACGGCAAGGTCGTCCGCGTGGTGGACATCGGCGGCTACAGCCGCGAGCTCTGCGGCGGCACCCACGTCGCCGCCACCGGCGAAATTGGCCTCATCAAGGTCGTCGCCGAGATGGCCATCGCGGCCGGCACCCGGCGCATCGAGGCGGTGGCCGGCGCCCCGGCGCTGGACCTGCTGGCGACGCGGGACGCGGCCCTCGGGACGGTCAACGCGCGCCTCAACGCGGGGGCGCACGACGTCGTGCAGAAGCTCGACTCCCTGCTCGCCCACCAGCGTGAGCTGGAGAAGCGCCTCCGCGCCCACGAGCAGCGGGCCGCCGCCGCCCTCGCGGCGGAGCTGGCCGCCCGCGCCGTGGAGCGCGACGGCCTGCGCCACGTCTCCGCCGTCGTGACCGCCGAGAATCCGGAAGCCCTCCGCACCCTCGGCTCCCAGGTCCTCGGCCTGATCGGGGAAGGCGTCGTCCAGCTCGGGGCCGTCCTTGGGGACAAGGCCAGCCTGGTCGCCTATTGCTCGCCCCGCGCGATCTCTGCCGGCCACCAGGCGGGCAAGATCATCGCGCAGCTGTCCGCGCGCATCGGCGGCAAGGGCGGGGGCAAGCCGGACTTCGCGATGGGCGGCGGCAAGGACGCCGCCAAACTGGCCGAGGCCCTCGCCGGAAACGGTTCATGATCCTCGACCTGCGCCCGCTGGCCCACGACCTGGCGCAGCGCGCCGGGGACCTGCTGCCTCCCCTCCCCGACCGCCCTGCGGCCAGGCGGGAACTGCTGGACGAGCTCGAGCTGGAATACCCGGCGCTGGGCCCCGCGGAACGGGCGCAGGTCGCGGACTGGGCGCTCGCGCTGCTCGAGGACGAGGACTTTTTCGGCATCGAATACGTGGGCGACGCCTTCGCCGGTTCCGCCGCCGCCGATGAGCTGGATTGAGACCCGCCGCTAAGTAATCGCCGCGCGGCGGAACCCGGACGGTACCCAGCCCGGGTTTCCATCTGTGGGTAGGCCCTCGGCTTGTTGTCCCGGATGCGGGGTGAAGAATCACGGCATGGAATCCGTGCTGAATCTAATCCGCGAGACCGCCGCCGTCATCACCCTCTGGCGCCTCGATCTGGCCGTGTTCCTCGGGATCGCCCTCGGGATGGCCTTCCGTCACGCGCGCCTTCGCCGGCGGGACAGTCCGGATGTCCCCGCGCCCCGGCGCAGCCGGATGCTGCTGCTCCTGATCCCACTGCTCGGACTGGGCGCGGCGGAAGGGGCAACGCACCTGATGGCGGGCCTCCCCGTCCTGAAGAGCCTCGGCCTGCGCGCGCTGCTGCTGGTCTTCACCGGCTGGCTGTTCCACGAGCGGCTCGCGCGCGCTCGGGTCCGCGGCAAGGTCGAGCAGCTGAGCGCCCACGCGACAGGACTCGCGGAGGAGCTGGAAAAGACCCGCGCCGGAGTCGCCAGCGCCGACCGCAGCAAGCAGGAGTTCCTTTCGCTGGTCAGCCACGAGCTCTGCACCCCCATCACCGCGATCGGCGGCCTGACGCGCGCCCTGGGCGAGGCGGGCCTGTCCCCGGAGGCGAGAAACCTAGTCGAGCACCTTGCCCGGGAGGAAGTGCGCCTGGCGGGGCTGATCGATGATCTTCTGGATTTCGTGCGGCTGGAAAGCGGCCGTCTGGAGCTCCGCCGGGCCCCCTTCTGCCCGGTGGAAGCGGCGCGGCAGGCCCTCGGCGGGGTTGCCACCACCGCGGAAGCGAAACATCTGGAGCTGCGCTTCGAGGCCCAGTTCTCCGAGCCCTTGCAGCTCGAGGGCGACGAGGCGCGCTACCGCCGCATCCTCGGCGCCCTGCTGGACAACGCCGTCAAGTTCACGCCCAAGGGCACCGTCTCCGTCCTGATGTCCTGGGCGGAGCCGCAGCGTTCGGGTGGCCGGGGGCGGCTCTGCATCAGCGTGGAGGACACCGGTCCCGGCATCCCCGCCGCCCAGTTGGACCGGCTTTTCCACCCGTTTGGCACCCTGAATCCGGCGCACAACCGCGAACAGCGCGGCTGCGGGCTGGGTTTGGCAGTGAGCCGGCGGCTGGTGCAGCTGATGGGCGGCACCCTCACCTGCGAAAGCCAGCCGGGGAAGGGATCCCAATTCCGCGTGGAGTTGCCGCTCCCGCAGGCCGCCGCCGCGAGCGCGGCCCCGGTGCAGATCCAGGGCCGGGGGCGCATTCTGGTCGTCGATGATCTGGAGGCCAACCGCCTCGTGGTCTGCCTCGGCCTGCGCCGGCACGGATTCGAGGCCGAAGCCGTCGCCAGCGGCGAGGAGGCCCTCGCCAGCCTCGCGCACACGCGGTACGACGCCGTCCTGCTCGACATCCATATGCCGGGGATGGGCGGCTACGAGACCTGCCGTCGCATCCGCCAGATGGAGGCGGGCGGGCGCCGCACCACCGTGATCGCGCTCACGGCCAGCATCTCGCGCCAGACCTTCGGGCGCTGCGTGGACGCCGGGATGGACGCGCAGTTGCAGAAACCCCTGGATTTCGCGCGGCTCTGCAAGCTGATCACCGAGCGCCAGGCCGAGAGCGAGGCGCCGCGGCCAAACCGGCGCTGACGCAACCGTTCAGCCGCCACCCTCCGGCCGGGTACCCCGCGACTGCTCCCAGACCGGCAACGCCGTCGAGACGAAGGCCTCGAGGTCGGCGATCCGCCGCTCGTCCGCGGGATGCGTGGAGAGGAAGGCGGGCATCCGGGGGCCCTGCGCGGCCGCCTGCTTGCGCGCCGCCATCTTGCGCCAGAAGGAGACGGCGCCCCGCGGATCGTACCCCGCGCGGGCGGCGTACAGCATCCCCATCCGGTCCGCCTCGGTCTCGTTGGCCCGGGAGTGGGGCAGCACGCGCAGCAGCGTGGTGCCGCCGCCATAGGCCAGCGTAAAGAGGTCGCGCATGCGCGGGTCATTGCTGTTCGCCTCCACCGCGAGGGAGCCGGCGATGCCGACGCCGGCGATCACCATCGCCTCGGACATCCGCTCAGCGCCGTGGCGCGCCACCACGTGTCCGATCTCGTGCCCCATCACCGTGGCCAGCTCCGCATCGCTCTCCGCCAGGTCCAGCAGGCCCGGGTACACCCCGACCTTGCCGCCCGGCAGCGCGAAGGCGTTCAGCTCCTTCGATTCGAAGACGACGAATTCCCACCGGGCCCCCGGCAGCGCCTCGCCCACCACGCCCGCGATCCTCTCCCCCACCCGTTGCACCCGGGCGTTGGCCCCGGCATCGGAGGACACCTTCTCCTTCTGGCGGATCTGCTGGAAGGACTGGGTCCCCAGTTGGGCTTCCTGGCCCTGCGAGAGGAGCACCAAGGAGCGGCGGCCGGTGACGGGGTTGGTATAGCAGCCGGAGAGCAGCAGCAGACCGGCGAGGAGCGGAAGGCCGATGAGCGGATTCATGGGGGAGTGAAGCGGGGGCGCGGGAACCGTGGCCGAAGGCGACGGTGATGCAAACGGCTTCAGGGCCGCCTTGGTTCGCAGCCCCGCGACCAGAGGGCGTGCACCGCGACCCCCGCGGCCATCAGGCAGAGTCCTCCGGCCGCGGCGGCCGCGTCGCCGGCGAAGCCGCTCGCCAACCCCGCGACCACGTAGACCAGCATCAGAATCACCGGCCAAGGGTAGAAGGGCATCGCGAACACGGCGGCACGGCCCCGGCGGCGGGCGAGGATCGCCGCGAACGCCACCAACCCGTAGATGGGCAGGAAACCGAGGATCATGTACCGCGTCAGCGTCTCGAACCCGCCGCCGGAGGCGATGTAGGTCGCCGTGAGCCCCCCGTACGCCAGGGTCGCGACCCACGGGGTGGCCCAAGCCGGGTGCACCCGCGCCGCGATCCGGAAGAACTGCCCCTCCTCCGCCAGCGCGAAGAAGATCCGCGGGTTGCAGAGCAGGGAACTGAAGACGGTGCTCGCCGCGCTGCAGGCGACGAAGATCGTCACCACCCGGCTCGCCTCGGCCCCGAGCACGCGCTCCATCGCCGTGGCGGCGAGCGCCGGCGTGGCCGCGACCTGGGCCGGGGACAACGCGTGGAGGAACCCGGTGTTCACCGCGAGGTAGACCGCCAGGATGATCCCCATGCCCAGCAAGGTGGCGCGCGGCAGGTTCCGCGCCGGATCGCGGACCTCCCCGGCCACCAGCGCCAACCCGTCCCACCCATCGTAGGCGAACATCGTCGCCACCACCGCCAGCCCGAAGCCCACCCACAGGGAGTCGGAAACCGGCAGCGCGGCCGGCACGGCCCCCGGAACCGCGGCGCCCTCCCCCGCGAAACAGAGCACCACCACCGTGCCCAGGGCGCTGACCTTGAAGATCCCAACCCCGCCCACGATCCGCGCGACCAACCGCCCGGAACGCATCGCCAACAGCGTGATGCCGCCCACCCACGCCACCCCCACCGCGGTCTGCACCCCGGCGGACCAACCCAAGATCGCCCCCAGATTCCGCACGCTGACGAGCGTGATGGCCGCCGTCGCAAGCGGCGCCAGGAACAGCGCGGTCCAACCGTAGACGAAGGCCGCCCGCGGTCCGTAGGCCTCGCGCAGGAAGACCGTGGTTCCGCCCGAGCGCGGGGTCCGCGCCGCCAGTTCCGCCATCACCAGCGCCCCGCACACCGCCACCACCGCGCCGACCAACCACGCCGCGTAGCCCAGCGCGACCGAGCCCGTGTTACGCAGCACCACCCCGGGGGATTGCAGGATGCCCACCCCGATCGTGTAGGTGACGAGCAGCAGCGCCCCATTCCAGACGCCCAAGTGACGCGGCAGACGACTCGGGTCCGGGGCGGTGGGCGGGGCGGGGTCCATCGCCCGCACCCTGCCTTCCACGGCCCCGGGCTCAAGGCCAATTCCGGCCGGCGCGATTCACGTTGGCGCCGCTGAGCGGCGACGCTTTACTCCGCGCATGCAAACCCGACGCCTTGGGGCCTCCGACCTGCACCTAACCCCGCTCGGCTTCGGCGCGTGGGCCATCGGCGGCGGCGGTTGGGCCTTCGGTTGGGGTAATCAGGACGATCGCGACAGCATCGCGGCGATCCACGAGGCCCTGGACGCCGGGATCAATTGGATCGATACCGCCGCGGTCTACGGACTCGGGCATTCCGAGGAGGTCGTGGCGCGCGCCTTGGACGGCCTCCGGGATCGCCCGTATGTCTTCACCAAGTGCGGTCGGGTCTGGAACGAGCGCCGCGAGGTCGGCAAGTGCCTGCTCGCCGCGAGCGTGCGTCGCGAGTGCGAGGCCAGCCTGCGCCGGCTGCGCGTCGAGACGATCGATCTCTACCAGCTCCACTGGCCGGAACCCGACGCCGAGATCGAGGAGGGCTGGGCGGAGGTCGCGAAGTTGCGGCAGGAGGGCAAGGTGCGCTGGATCGGCGTCTCCAATTTCAACGTGCCCCAGCTTCGCCGCGCGGCCGCCATCGCCCCCGTCTGCTCCCTGCAGCCGCCCTATTCCCTGCTGCGCCGGGACATCGAGCCCGAGATCCTCCCGCACTGCCAGCGCGAGGGCATCGGGACGCTGGTGTATTCCCCGATGCAATCGGGACTGCTGACCGGCGCCTGGTCGCACGAGCGACTCGCCGCGCTGCCCGCGGACGATTGGCGCCGGGAGAAGAACCGTCACTTCCAGGAACCCCTGTTCTCGCGGAACCTCCGCTGCGTCGAGGTCCTGCGCGAGATCGGCCGCCGCCATCAGGCCACCCCGGGACAGGTTGCGCTGGCCTGGACGCTGCGTCACCCCGCCGTCACCGCGGCCATCGTCGGCGCGCGCCG
>JAIXQE010000082.1 GCA_027485815.1 Opitutaceae bacterium | reverse complement strand
GCGGAGGCGCCGCTGGGAGCCGCCTTTCTCCTGGGCCTGCGGTTCGATGCGCGGGTGGTGGCGGCGATCCTGCTCCCGCTGCTCCTGCTGGGCCGCTGCCGGGGGCTAGATCCTTTTGCCTCCCGGGCCGCGCGGCGTGGCTGGTGGGTCTGGCTGGCCCTCTGCTGGGGCGGTCTGGTGCTCCTGTACCTTGCGGATTACCTGCACGTCCGCTACCTCCAGCAGCGGCTGAACGCCTCGGTGCTGGGCTTTCTGGCCGATGCCCGCATCTCCGGGCAGATGGTTTGGGAGAGCTACCCGGTGGGGTGGATGGCGCTCGGATGGGGTGGGGCGACGGCTTTGGGCGTGGCCGTCAGCGTGCGCTTGCACCGCTGGGTGGCGGAGGTCCGTCCGGACGTGGCCGGCCGCGCGCAGTGGCCGTGGGTCTTGGGACTCGCGATCGCGGGCGTGGTCGCGGCTTACGGCCGGGTCGGGCAGTACCCCCTGCGATGGAGCGATGCCTACGCGCTGCGGGGGGAGGCCGGGGCGCGCCTCGCGCTGAACCCGGTGGAGGCGTTCCTGAGTTCGCTGAGTTTCCGCGGGACGGGCAGCGACCTCGCCGCGGTGCGGGCCCACCTGCCGCGGATGGCCGCCTATCTGGGGCTGCGGGCGCCGGCGGCCGGGGAGCCGCCGTCCTTCGCCCGGGCGCAGCCGGCCGCGGCGGGGGCCGGCGTCCGTCCCCCGAACGTCGTGCTGGTGATCGCCGAGTCCTTCAGCGCCTACAAGACCTCGCTCTGGAACAACCCGGTTGACACCACGCCGGTGTTCCGCGCGCTCGCCGCCGAGGGACTCCTGTTCGACCACTGCTTCACCCCGCACTTCGGCACCGCGCGCGGCGTATGGGCGCTGCTCACCGGCATTCCGGATGTCTCGCCGACCGAGACCGCGAGTCGGAACCCCGCCATGGTCGACCAGCACACGCTCCTCGACGACTTCGCGGGGTACGAGCGGCTTTACTTTCTCGGCGGCAGCGCCAGCTGGGCGAACCTACGCGGGCTGCTGAGCCACAACATCCGCGGGTTGCGGCTGCACGAGCAGGACAGTTTCCGTTCTCCCCGCGTCGACGTCTGGGGCATCAGCGACAAGAACCTATTTCTCGAGGCCGACGCCGTGTTACGCCGGGAGCGGAAGCCGTTTTTCGCGATCATCCAGACTGCAGCCAACCATCGGCCGTACACGATCGCGGACGAGGACCTCGGCGAATTCCGGCGCCTGGAGCTGCCGGCGGCGGAGGTGCGCCGGGCGGGGTTCGAATCCCTGGCCGAGCTCAATGCCTTTCGCTACATGGACTTCGCCTTCGGCAAGTTCCTCGCCGCCGCCCGGCAGGCGCCGTACTTCCGGGACACGATCTTCGTGTTCATCGGCGATCACGGCATCGGGGGTGACGCCGGCGAGCGTCTGCCGCGCGCGTGGACCGACCAGCATCTCACCCGTTACCACGTGCCGCTCCTGTTCTACGCGCCCGGTCGCATCGCCCCGGCGCGGGTCGGGAGCGTGGCCTCGATGGTGGACGTGCTGCCGACCCTCGCGGGCCTCGCGGGGGTTCCCGTGCGCAACACGACCCTTGGCCGGGACCTGGTGGCCCGGGAGCGCGCGGACGGCGGGGCGGGCAACGTCGCCTTCATCATCGACCACAACGACCGCACGCTCGGCGCGCTCCACGGCGGCTGGTACGGCGTGCAGGACTTCGCGGGTGGACGCCAGCAGGTCGTGTGGGCGCGGGCGGGGGAGCCGACCCCGGCCGTCGTGCCCCCGGGTTTGCCCGAGGAATTGCGGGCGTGGAGCGAGGCGTTCCACGAGACTTCCCGGCACCTGCTCCTGCACAACCGCAAGGCCGCCGCCGGTCCGCCCCCGGTGGCCGCTCCCGCCCTATGAACCCCGCTCCCGCCGCCCCCGGCTCCCGCCGTCTTTCACTCCGGGCCCGCTCCGCCGGGGTGCTCCTCGCGCTCGCCGCCGTCGCGTTCGTCCTCCTTCGGGGTGGCTCCCGGGAATCCTCGGCGCCCGCGGCCATCCAGGCTCCGTCCCCCCCGGCGCCCGCCGCCGCCGGTTGGCCGGACGCCGTGCCGCATTTCGCCCACGGCTGGGTTTCTCCGCCGGCGCACACGCGCTCGGCCCACGGCAGTTCCCTGTGCGCCCTGCCCAGCGGGGACCTTCTCGCCATCTGGTACGGCGGGTCGCGGGAAGGCGGGACGGATGTCTCGCTCTACACCTCGCGCCTGCCGGCCGCCGGGGGCGGGTGGACGCCGCCGCGGTTGGAGATGGATCGCGTGATGGCGCAGCAGGAGCTCGATCGCGTGATCAAGAAGGTGGGCAATGCGGTCGTCTTCCCGGACCCGCGCGGACTGCTCTGGATGGTGTACGTCAGCGTCTCGGTGGGCGGCTGGTCGGGGAGCGCCCTCAACGTGCGGACCTCGGCCGATGACGGCCGGACGTGGAGCGCGAGCGAGCGGCTGACGCTGAATCCGTTCCTCAACCTCAGCACCCTCGTGCGCAACAAGCCGATCTTCGCGCGGGACGGCCGCATCGGCCTGCCGGTTTACCACGAGATGGCGGCCAAGTTCCCGCAGATCCTCTGGCTGACCCCCGGAGCGAATGGTCGACTGGAGGATTACCGGGTGCGCAACCTGCCCGGGCAGGCTGGGCTCATCCAGCCGGCGCTCGTCCCGCTCGATGAGAACCGCGTGCTGATGCTGCTGCGGGATCGCAGCGCGGACCGGCTGATGCATCTCTCCCTGTCCCAGGACGCGGGTTGGACCTGGTCGGCGGCGCGCCATACGGATTTGCCGAATCCCGACGCCGCGGTCGACGGGCTGCGGCTGCGGGACGGGCGCATTTTGATCGTGTACAACCACGCTTCGAGCGGCCGGGAGAATCTGCGCCTCGCGGTCTCGTCCGACCAGGGCCGCTCCTGGCGTTCGGGGGCCGTGATCGAGGAGACCCCGGAGGCGGAGTACTCCTATCCGACGCTGGCGGAGGACCGGGAGGGCCGGATCCATCTCACCTACACGTGGCGCCGGGAACGCATCCGCCACGCGAGTTTCAACGTCGCCTGGCTCGACCAGCGGTCGCTCGCGCAGGACCGCGCCAAGCTGCCATGAGGGAAAAGGCGTTGGTTGGATTCTACATTGCGGCCGTGATCCTGTTCCTCTGGGCGGGGTTGGCGGCGGCGGCCCGCCGCGCGGCTCCGACGGCCTTCCCGTCCCGGCGCCGGCTGCTGCTGGGAGTCGTCGCCGCCGGGCTCGCCTTCCTGCCGCTCGGGGGAGTGCCCCTGTGGGTGCGCGCCTTCAGCTTCCACCCGAACCCCTGCCTGCCCCTGCTTGGCCTCGGCGTGGTGGGATGGGGGCGCGTGGTCTTGGAACGATCCTGGTTTGGACGGGAGGACTGGCTGGCCGTATGGAGTTTCGGCGCGGTCGCGGGCACGGTCCTCTACGTGCACCCGCTCGTGGCGACGGACGTGGACGTTTATTTCTGGGGCTGGGAACGGGGGGTGGCGGCCAGTGTCCTCGGCGCGATGGCCGTGCTGACGATCGCCGGCGGATTGCGGGCCGGGCTCCTGCTCGTGGCGGCGCTGGTTTCCCTTGGTCTGGACGTCCTGGAGTCCCGCAACGCGTGGGACTACGTCATCGATCCCTTCTACTGGCTGCTCAGCCTCGGGATGCTCGGGGCTGCCTTCCGGCGGGCGATCCGGCGGCCCCGGCGGGCCGCGGCCGCCGGGCTTTCTTGAAGCTTTTCCTCCCATGACCACCAGCACCCCGAAGCGCCTCGCGCACCTCGTCACCGGGCTGGCCCTCGCGGCCGGCCTGTTCGCCGCCGATCCGGCCCCCAAGAAGGCGCCGCCCCCGCCGCCGCTGCCCGGCGCCGGCACGGGCGGCACTTCGCCGCACGCCACCACCAGCGCCGTGATCGGGCCCAACCGCCGCGAAGGCAGCACGGTGACCATCACCTACGGCCGCCCGCACGCCGTTCACCCCCGCAAGGGCGGGGAGCCCCGGAAGATCTGGGGCGGCCTCGTGCCGTGGGGCAAGGCGGACCGGCTCGGCGCCGACGAGGCGACGAGCATCATGCTGCAGCACGCGATCGAGACGGGCGGGATCACCATTCCGGCGGGCGTCTACACGCTTTATGTTATCCCGCAGGAGGGCGAGGGCTCGAAGCTGGCCTTCAGCCGCAGCATCGGCAAGTGGGGCGTCCCCGTGGACGAGGGCAATGACCAGGCGCGGGTCCCGCTCCGGAAGGCTGCGCTCGACCGCACGGTGGAGCAGTTGACCATCTCGGTGCAGAACACGCCCGCGCAGAGCTTGAACGGCGTGATCCGCATCCAATGGGAGAAGACGGAGTTCAGCCTGCCGTTCATGGTGAAGAAGTGATCCTTGTACTGCGCGCTTGACGGATCGGCGAATTCGCCAACGCTCCTCCCCTCAGCTTACGCCCTCATCGTCTATCGGTTAGGACAGGAGATTCTCAATCTTCAAAGCGGGGTTCGATTCCCCGTGGGGGCGCCACTCTCCGACACCCGTCTGCCAAGGCGGGTGTCTTCTTTTCTGGTCTCGCGGAGGCCCGGCTTCAGCGGCCGGTCCAAGCTGCCGGAAGGCCCAGCAGGCGCTCGGCGTTACCGTGATAGAAACGCTCAAGCGTCGCCCGCGGGAGCCCGAGCCCCTCGGTCTTCCGCCCGGAGTGCAGCACCTCGCCGTGGCCCGCGTAGTAGGCGAAGTCGGCGCGGTAGCGCACTTCCAGCTGGGTGGCGTGCGCCTGCCGCTGCAGGTCGGTCGGGGGCCGGTCCCGCAGGTGCGGCTTCCAGCTGGAATCAAGCCCGTAAAGGATGCGGTCCGGAAAACGCGCGAACAGCGCCCGCACACGCTCGGGCGGATGACGCGTCAGGTTGCGGGTCCGCGCCGCCACCTCGACGTGGAGGTTCGGGAATTGCTCCAGCCGGCTCGCGATGCCGTCCAGGTCGTGTTCGAGGCTGCCCAAGTGGGCCGCGAGCACCACGAGGCTGGGGTGCTTGCGCAGGATGTTGTCCCGGGCCGCGATGATCGCGGCGTGGCTGGGGTACTCGGGCTTCCCGTGGAGGTGCCATTGCGGATTCGTCGAGTAATAGCCGTGGTGGGGACTGTTCGGATCCAGCGGGAGCCACGCGTCGATCGGCTCCGCGAGGTGCGCGTGCAGCGGTTTCCCGCGGCGGGCGAGATGCGCGTAGATCGGGTCGAAGACCGGGTCGTCGGGCAGCACGAAGCGGCCGGACGCGTCCCGGAGGCCGAGGCCGACCTCCTTCCAGATTTTGACCGCCACGGCGCCCCCGGCGAAGGCCGCGTCAAGCCACGCGATGACCCGCGCGGCGTAGTCGGGCGCGGCGTGGCCGGTGACGTCGAATGTGGCGGTGAAGGGGTAGAGGGTGGGCTCGCGGCGGTAGAGTTGGCGCGCGACGCGGTCCATCGTCGCCAGGTGGCCGTCGCCGCCCGGCACGCAGACGTTTACCGTGCGGAGGTTCAGCCGCCGGAAGAGCTCGTGGAAGACCGGGGCGTCCTCGAAGAGGTGCGAATGCACGTCGATCTTCCGGATCTCCTCGAACGCCGGGGACGGGGAGGCGCGGAGTCCGGGGAGGCCGGCGAGCGCGAGGGGCAGGAAAAAGCCGAAGCGGCGTAGGGGAGACATCGGGGGAACGGGGGGCGCTCAGCGGGGCGGCGGGGCGAGGCGGGGCGCGCTGTGGCCTTGGGCGCGCAGCCGCCCGAGCAGGGCCGTCAGTTCAGCCACCCTGGCCGGGTGGGCGGAGGCGACGTTCCGGCGCTGCCCGAGGTCCTCGCGCAGGTTGTACAGCTCGACCTCGGCGGCGTCGTCAGCGGGATAACCGTGACGCGTCTCCCAGGCCCGATCCCGGGCGGAGACATAGCCGTCCCGCGCCAGGATCAGGACCCAGTCCCCGGCGCGGATCGCGTAGCCGTTGGCGTTGGTGTTGTGCACGTGGGCGGACCGGACCGGGCCGGTCCCGCCGCGGAGCAGCGGGAGCAGGTCGTGGGAGTCCTCGGCGGCATCCGGGGGCAGAGCGTGCCCGGTGATGCCCGCGAGGGTCGCCATCACGTCGACCTGCGAGACGAGGGCGTCGCTCACCGTGCCCGGGCGGATGACCCCGGGCCAGCGCACGAGGAAGGGAACCCGGTGGCCGCCTTCGTAGAGGTCGCGCTTGAGGCCGCGCAGGGGATGCGAGGACCAATGCCCGTGGCGCTCCTCGCGGGCGTACGCGTAGCGCTCCGGGCCGTTGTCGGCCGAGAACAGCACCAGCGTATTCCCCGCGTGGCCCGACTCCTCGAGGGCGCGCAGGAGCTGGCCGACGGCGTCATCCGTCTCGTGCACGAAGTCGCCAAAGGCGCCGGCGCGGGATTTCCCGTCGAAGGCGTCGTTGGGGATGATCGGCGCGTGCGGGGAGGGAAAGGCGAAGTAGAGGAAGAACGGCTGGTCCGAGCCCCGGCGCGCCCGCAGGTAGTCGACGCCGCGGCGGGTCAGGGTGGGCAGATTTTCGTAGGGATCCCAACCGGGGGCCATCGGACCGGGGCGGGATTCCCAGTTGCCCTCCTTGATCCGCTTGAACAGGCTGGTATCGAGGGGGCGATCGGGGGCGGTCACGACGCGGTCGTCCTGGATCCAGCAGTAGGGCGGGAAATTGATGACGTCGTCGCCGAAGTAGTGGTCGAAGCCCCGCGCAAGCGGACCGCCGGGGATCGGCTTGGTCCAGTCGAAGGCCTCCGGGCCCCATTCGCCGGCCGCCTTGGCCTTGCCCTCGCCCCCGCGGGGTTGGGCCCCCGGACGGCGAATCGCGTCCCAGTCCCAGCCGAGGTGCCACTTGCCGATGGCGGCGGTGGCGTAACCCCGGCGCCGCAGCATTTCCGGGAGGGTCAGCTGGCCCGGCCGGAAAACCGGGGCCCCGAAGGCGTTCACGATCCCGTGGAAGTCGCGCCAATGGTGGCGTCCGGTGAGGAGGGCGTAGCGGCTGGGGGTGCAGACGCCGGAGGAGCTGTGCGCATCGGTGAAGCGGAGCCCTGCGGCGGCGAGGCGGTCGAGCTGCGGGGTGGGGATGCGGGAACCGGCGTGGTAGCAGCCCAGATCCCCGTAGCCGAGATCGTCGGCGTAGAGGATCAGGACATTGGGCAGTCGGGTGGGGGCGGCGGACGCGAGGGGGCCGGCGAGGGCGGCGGCCACCAGGACGCGGCGGAGGAGGGCGGCGGGGGACATGGGGATGGCCGGGATTAGGGGCAAACGCGGGCAGGGCACAAGGCCGGGGCAACGCGCCCCTTGGCAAAGCCCGGTGCATCTGCATCGTCGGCCGGATGTTCGTCGACGAATGCACCGTGAAGCTGGCCGCCGGGGATGGAGGCAGGGGCTGCATCAGCTTCCGCCGGGAAAAGTACGAGCCGTGGGGCGGACCCAACGGCGGGGACGGCGGCCGCGGCGGCGACGTGGTCCTGCTCGGGGACGTGAACACGAACAACCTCGTCGACTACAAGTACCAGCCCCACTGGCGCGGCGAGCGCGGCGGCCACGGCCTCGGCGCGGATTGCAACGGGCGCGACGGTGCGCCGTGCGTGCTGCGGATGCCGCTGGGGACGATGGTCATCGATCTTGAGACCGGCAAACCGGTCGCCGAGGTGATCGAGGACGGGCAACGCATCGTGCTCTGCCAAGGGGGCAACGGCGGCTGGGGCAACACCCACTTCAAGACCTCCACCACCCGCGCCCCGCGGCGGGCGAACCCGGGTCTGCCGGGGCAGTCCGGCACCTACCGGCTCGTCCTCAAGAGCATCGCGGACATCGGCCTCGTGGGCTTCCCCAACGCGGGCAAATCGTCCCTGATGGGCCGCATCACCCAGGCCCGGCCGCGCACGGCCGCCTATCCTTTCACCACGCTGCACCCGCAGATCGGCGTGATCGAGTACCCCGACGACGCCCGGGGGGCGCGCCGGCTGCTGCTGGCGGACATTCCCGGTTTGATCGAGGGCGCCCACGAGAACCGCGGCCTCGGCCACCGCTTCCTGCGCCACATCGAGCGCTGCGCGCTGCTCGTCTTCCTCCTGGACATGGCCGGCACGGACGCGCGGGATCCGCGGGAGGACTACCGCCACCTGCTCCGGGAACTGAAGCTCTACGATCCGGCGCTGCTCAAGAAGCCGCGCCTCGTCGTGGCCAACAAGCTGGACCTCCCGGAGTCCGCGGGCTGGCTGGCCAAATTCCGCCGGCGCCACCCGGCCGTCGACGTGCTCGGCATCTCCTGCGCCACGGGGGACGGGATCGACCGATTTAAGAAGGAATTGTCAAAACGCGTCCGCCGGCGTCCGAAGGCCGGAAATGCGTCGCCTCCCGCCGGGGGCTGAATCGAGGATGCAAGCGATGTCCGCCCCCAGTGAACATCGCTCGCTCCTGATGAAGGCCAACCGTCAGCTCGGACTGACGCTGGCGGACCGTAACCTGCTGCAGGCGGAGCAGCTCCAGGAGGCGACCGATCGCTGGCTGGAATGGGTGGCCGGGGGCGAGCGGGGGGCCTCGCTCCTGCGCGTCCTCACCCAGTCGCTGAAATTCCTGCGCGAGGAGGACCTGCTGCAGCACGCGATGGAGCGCGAGGGGGCCGGGCTCGTGGATCTCCGCGACTTCGATGTGCCCGATGAGTTCCGCCGCTTGGCCGATCCCGGGCTCTGCTGGGCCACGTGGACCGTTCCGTTCGACCGGCTCGACGGCTTCACCTGCCTCGCTTCCGCCTACGTCCTCAGCCCGGTGGTTAAGGCCCACTGGGAAGGTCAGGTCCAGGGGCCCGTCCTCTGGTTCGGCACGACGATGGACGGAGTCTCGGAACACCTCGGGCGGCTCGGTTCCCCCGCCCGCTGAACATGCCCCTCGGCCGCGTCCAGACCACGATCGTCAACCAGCTCGTCACGCTGGGGCGGCTCCAGCCGGCCCAGCGGGATGAGTTACTCCAGCATCCGCAGGAACTGAGCGGGGAGGCCCTCGACCGCGTGCTGCGGGACGACTACCGCGTGCCTGATTTCCCGCGGTTGCTGGCGGCGGCCCACGCCTACGGGCTCCGGGCCTGCAACGTGGCCCGGTTCCGCGTCACGCCGCAGACCTTCGAGCGGCTGCCCCTGGAGTTCTGCCAGCGCAACCTCGTGCTGCCGGTCGGGCATCTGGGCGAGTTGCTGCTGCTGGCCTGCGTCGACCCGTTCGACCGCGCGGTGGCGGACAAGGTCCAGGAGCTGACCGGCCGGCCGGTGGTCCGTCTCCTCGCCCGCGCGGAGGACCTGAAGGAGAAGGTGGCCCGCGGGCAGGACAAGGGGACGGGGTTCGCGGACGTCGTCTCGCGGATCGGCGAGCAGTTCGGTGAGGTGCCCGAGACGCAGATCAAGGACGAGGACGTCTCGGAGGAATCCGGCCCGATCATCGACCTGGCGAACCGGATCGTCGAGGAGGCCTACCTGGCGGGCACGAGTGACATCCACATCGAGCCACAGGAGAAGGACGTGGTGGTCCGCAACCGCGTCGACGGGGTGTGTTACGAGCGGCTCCGGCTGCCGAAGAAGGTCGGGCCCGCGCTGGTGGCGCGCCTGAAGATCATGTGCAACCTGGATATTTCCGAGCGGCGGCTGCCCCAGGACGGGCGCATCGTCTTCCGGCAGTATTCGCGGCGGGGCCTCGACATCGACCTGCGCGTCTCCACCGCGCCCCTCAACCACGGCGAGGGGGTGGTGATGCGGATCCTCGACAAGCAGCGCACGACGCTGCCCCTCTCGGACCTCGGCTTTTCCGCGGAGAACCTCGCCCGCTACCGCGCCTGCATCCGGGAGCCGCACGGGATGATTCTGCACTGCGGACCGACCGGCTCCGGCAAGTCGATGACCCTCTACTCGGCACTGAACGAGATCAACACCCCGGACCTCGTGATCCGCACCGCTGAGGATCCCATCGAGTACACGCTACCCGGCATCAACCAGATGCAGATGCACCGGCAGATCGGGCTCACGTTCGCCAGCGCCCTGCGCGCGTTCCTGCGGCAGGACCCGGATGTCATTCTGGTGGGCGAGATCCGCGACCAGGAGACCGCCGGCATCGCCGTCGAGGCGGCGCTCACCGGTCACCTGCTGCTCTCGACCCTTCACACCAACGACGCGCCCACGACGGTCTCCCGCCTGACGGACATGGGCGTGGAGCCTTTTCTGCTTTCATCGTCCCTGCGTTGCGTCTGCGCCCAACGGCTTCTCCGGCGGGTCTGCCGCGCCTGCCGCGTCGAGTACGAGCCCTCCGGTCGCGAGCGCGACCTCCTCGAGCGCGCCCTCGGCTGGAGCGGTCCCGTGCACAAGGCGCATCCCGAGGGTTGCCCCAAGTGTGGTCATAACGGCTACCGGGGCCGGGTCGGCATCCACGAGCTGATGGTGGGCGACCCGGAGCTGGTGGCCGCGATCAACGCGGGCGCCGAGGCGGCGGAACTGAAGCGCATCGCGATGCGCGGCGGGATGAAGACGCTGCACCAGGACGGCCTGCTCAAGGTCCGCGAAGGCGTCACCACGATGGAGGAGGCGCTGACCAGCGTCCCGGCGGACCGCTGAAGCCGCCCGCCGGCGTTGCGGTCGTGACAACCGCGGTGGACTTGCGCAGGGTCCGGCCCGATGTCCTCCCCGTCCCCCCGCCCCGGCGGCCGCCGGATCCCCAGGCTCTGGTTAGGATTGTCGGCGCTGTGCCTCCCCCTGGGTCCTGTCACCGCCGCCGCGCCCCGCCCGTTGAACGTGGTGCTGCTGTATGCGGATGACTGGCGCCACGACACCCTCGGTGCCGCGGGCAATCCCGTGGTGCGGACCCCCCATCTGGATCGCCTCGCGCGCGAGGGGCTCCGGTTCACCAACAGTTTCGTCACCACTTCCATCTGCGGGGTGAGCCGTGCCACGCTGCTCACCGGGCAGTGGATGTCGCGGCACGGTAACCGGGCGTTCGAGATGTTCCGGACCCCCTGGACCGAGACCTACCCGGGGCGCCTCCGCGCCGCGGGGTACCACGTGGGGCACGTGGGCAAATGGCATAACGGCAAGTTCCCCGCCGAGCACTACGACTTCGGCGCCGGGCGCATCACCCCGATGCGGCACTGGCTGCCCCAGCCCGAGGGACCGCCGGTGCACGTCACCCGCCGCAACGAGGCTGACGCGCTCGAGTTCCTGCGCACGCGCCCGGCGGGCCGGCCCTTCTGCCTCACGCTGGCCTTCGTTGCCGCCCACGCCGAGGACCAGCATCCCGCGCAGTTCCTGCCTCAGCCCGACAGCGCCTCCCTCTACGCGGGCGTCCAGATCCCGGTGCCGCCCACGGCCACCGAGGAGCACCACCGGCGGTTGCCGTCGTTCATCGCCAACGAGCGCAACGAGGGCCGGGTGCGCTGGCATTGGCGCTTCGATGAACCGGCGAAGTACCAGGAGATGATGCGCAACTACTACCGGCTCGTGACCGAGGCGGACGCGGTCTGCGGGCGCGTCCTGGCGGAGCTGGAGCGGCAGGGGGTGCTGGAGGAGACCCTCGTGGTCTTCACGACCGATAACGGCTTTTTCCACGGGGAGCACGGCCTCGCCGACAAGTGGTATCCGCACGAGGAGAGCATCCGGGTGCCCCTGATCGTGCGCGATCCGCGCCTGCCCGCGGCCCGGCGCGGCGCGACGGAGGCGGCCTTCGCCCTCAACGTCGACCTGGCCCCCACGGTGTTGGGCGCGGCCGGCTTGCCCGCCTCCCCGGGGATGCAGGGGCGCGACCTCACCGCCCTCTATGCGCCGGAACGGCGGCCGGCGGACTGGCGCACCGAATTCTTCTACGAGCACGCGGTGATCCGGAACAAGGACTTCATCCCCGCCTCCGAGGCGCTGGTCCGCGGCGACTGGAAATACATGTTCTGGCCGGACTTCGGACGGGAGCAGTTGTTCCACCTCGCCGCCGACCCCCGCGAGGAGCGGGACTTGGCCGGCGACGCCGGGCGAACCGGACAACTCGTGGCGATGCGTTCCCGGTTCCAGGAACTCAAGGCTGCCGCCCGTTAGGCGGGCGGGGCGCTCAGGCCCCCCGGGCCCGCTCCCGCTTCGCTTCCCGCCACGCCTGCCAGGCTTCCCAGACGATCGGCAGGACGGAGATGATGATGATGGCGAGGATCACCAGCTTGAAGTTCCGCTGGATGAAGGGCAGGCCCCCGAACCAGTAGCCCGCATAGAGGAAGAAGTAGATCCAGATGAAGCCGCCGAGGACGTTGTAGGCGATGAAGCGCCCGTAGTCCATCCGGCCGACCCCGGCCACGAAGGGGACGAACGTCCGCACGATCGGCACGAAGCGCGCGAGGATGATCGCGCGGCCGCCATACTTCTCGAAGAAAGCGTGCGCCCGCTCGAGGTGCTTCTTCCGCAGGAACATCGAGTCCTCCCGCTTGAACACCGCCGGCCCGATCCGGGCGCCCAGCCAGTAGTTGACCGTGTCTCCCAGCACCGCCGCCACCCACAGCAGCACCGCCATCAGATGCACGTTCAGGCCGGTCTCCGGCTTGGCGCAGAAGGTCCCGGCGGCGAACAACAGGGAGTCCCCGGGCAGGAACGGCGTCACCACCAGCCCCGTTTCCGCGAAGATGATCAGCCACAGCACGGCATACGTCCACAGCCCATACGAAGCGATGATCTCGGCGAGGTGCCGGTCGATGTGGACGATGAAGTCCACCAGCTTGCGGATCAGCTCGAACATAAGCCGGGGGAGGGTACGAAAAAGGCAGGCAGTGGGGACTGCCTGCCGGGGAAAGGGGAGGGGAAGCTCAGACGTCGGGCTTCGTCTTGCGCAGACCCTGAACGCGGTCGCCGGCCTTCCACTGCCCGCGCTTCTTCAGCAGGTCCACCCGCTCGAAGCGCTTGAGGACGTTGCGTTTGACGACGATGCCGGAGGTACCTTGGAGGCTCTTGTGCTGGGACATGGCGGAAAGGGATGGGTCGCTAGGTGTTAAAAGGAAGAGGGTGACCCTCGGATCGTGCCCATGACAAGTATTTTTCTCCGACGCTGCAGGCGTCCACCACGATCCATTCCGGGACGGCGTACGGGTGGCGGGCCAGCACCGCGGCCTCCAGCGCCGGCAGGTTCTCTTCGAGGCACTTCAGCGTGAGCCGATGTTCCGCGGAGGTCTCCGCCTTCCCCTCCCAGCGGTAATGCGAGCGCAGCGGGCCCTCGATCTGGACGCATACCGCGAGCCCTCCCGTGACCAGCGCCCGCGCCATGTGCTCCGCCTCGCCGGCGGTCGCCACGGTCGTCCACGCAATCTTCATCGGCGGTCAGCTTCCCGCCGGGCTGCCGGCTGACAAGCGGGAATCGCCGGCGGCGCATTCGCCGTTGACCGCGCGGCGTCCCCGGCGAGCCTCGGGCTCAGCCGCCCCGCCCACCCATGAAGTCCCGCCCGCTGGTGATCCTCGCCCTGATGCTTTGCAGCGCCGGTGGGATGACCGGCCAGGAGTGGACGCGATTCCGCGGGCCCAACGGCACGGGAATCAGCCCCGCCCGGGGTCTGCCCGTGACGTGGACCGAAGCTGACTTCCGCTGGCGAGTGCGCCTGCCAGCTGGCGGTCACGGCGCCCCGGTGGCCTGGGGCGAGCAGGTGTTCGTCACCGCGGCCACGGACGAGGGCCGGGAGCGCGCGATCGTGGGGCTGGATCGCCGGGACGGACGGGAACTGTGGCGGCGGACCTACGCCCAGCCCACGCACCGGCCCGGCAACCGCAACGCCGGCTACGCCAACTCCTCGCCCGTCGTCGATGCGGCGCGCGTCTTCGCGGTATTTGTCTCCGCGGATCACTTCTGGGTGCGCGCCTTCGACCACGCGGGCGCCGAGCTCTGGTCCCGGGACCTCGGCCCGTTCGTCTCCCAGCACGGTCACGGCGCCTCGCCGATCCTCCACGCCGGCCACCTGATCGTGACCAACGATCAGGACGGCGCCAGCACGGTGACGGCGCTGGATCCCGCCACGGGCCGGGTTGTCTGGGAGACCCCGCGCCGGACGACCCGGGGGGGCACCGCCTACGGGACGCCCTGCGTCCTGCGTCGCGCGGACGGACGCGAGGAGCTCCTGCTCGCCAGCCAGTCGCACGGCATCTCGAGCCTCGATCCGGCCACCGGGCGTCCGTTGTGGGACGCCCCCGTTTTCAACAAGCGGATGGTTTCGTCGCCGGTCATCGCGGGGGAACTGGTGATCGGGACCTGCGGGCAGGGCGGGGGGGCGGGCAACTACCTGAGCGCGATCCGGCTTGATGGGGCCGGCGACGCGGAGAGCCGGGTCGCCTACACGCTCAAGGTCGCCACGCCCTACGTGACGACGTCCGTGCACCACGAGGGCCGCGTCTACCTGGTGAGCGATGGCGGCGTCGCCACCGCGATCGAGGCGAAGACCGGCCGCACCCTGTGGTCGGAGCGGCTGCGGGCCGAGTTCTTCGCTTCCCCGGTCTGGGTCGAGGGCCGCCTCTTCTGCGCCTCGACCAAGGGGGAGATGCTGGTGCTGGCGGCCGGGGACGCCTTCCGGCTCGAGGCCCGCAACCCGCTTGGAGAGGGCACCCATAGCACGCCCTGCGTCGTCGGCGACCGGATGTACGTCCGCACCTTCAACCATCTCGTCTGCATCGGCGCGCCATGAAGCTTTCCCCGCCACGCTGCGCCGTCCTCATCCTGTTGCTGCCCGCGGGGGCAGCTTCCCTTGTGGCCGCCGATTGGCCGATGCTGGGAGGCCGGCCCGACCGCAACATGGTCGCCACGGCCGCCAGCCTGCCGCGCGACTGGGCGGTGGCAGGTCCCGCCGGGCCGGCGCGCCACGTGCGCTGGGCGGCGCCGCTGGGTGACGTGACCTACGGGGCTCCGGTGGTGGCGGCGGGACGGGTGCTGATCGGCACCAACCGGGCCGAGACCTCGGGGGCGGAGAAGGCGGGGGTGCTCCGCTGTTTCGCGACCGATGACGGCCGCCTCCTGTGGGAAGCGGTGCATCCCAAGCTGGCGGATGACGCCGAGGATGACAGCACCATCGGCCTCTGCTCCACCCCCTGCGTGGCGGGCGATGAGGTCTTCTACGTGAGCAATCGCGGCGAACTCGTCTGCCGAGACGTGCGCGACGGCCGGCAAATCTGGTCGCTGGATTTCCGCGCCCGGCTCGGCGTCGAGGTCAACCAGGCTTCCGCCTCCTCGCCGCTCGTCGTGGGCGATCTGGTCTTCGCCCTCACCGGCAACGCGGCGCACCCGCGGACCGGCAAGGTGCGCCAGCCGCAGGCACCTAGCTTCGTCGCGGTCGACCGGAAGACCGGGCGCGTGGTCTGGCAGGACGCATCGCCCGGGAGCCGCATCCTCACCGGCCAGTGGGGCTCGCCGAGCCACGGCGTGGTCGACGGCGTGGCGCAGGTCGTTTTCCCCGGCGGCGACGGCTGGCTCTACGCCTTCGCCCCGGCGGACGGCCGCCCGTTGTGGAAGTTCAACTGCAAGGCGCACGAGAAGCCTTCGCCGGACGGCGAGCCGGAGACGACCTTCAGTCTCGTGGCCGCCCCGGTGTTCGCGGGCCACCGGCTGCTCGTCGCGGTGGGCGAACCGGAGGCCGGGAGCGGTCCGGGGGCGTTGCGCTGCATCGACGCCCGCGGGCGCGGCGACCTGACCGCCACCGGCGAGCTCTGGCGGCTGGGCGGCGAGGACTTCAGCGACAGCATCTCGACCGTTGCGGTCCACGAGGGCCTGGTCTACGCGGCCGACGCTCCCGGCTACATCCACTGCATTGAGCTGGAAACCGGGCGGCGGCGCTGGGTGCACGACGCCAAGGCCAACATCTGGGGCTCCCCGCTGGTGGCGGACGGCCGGGTGTGGGTGCAGACGGCGGACGGCGAGGTGCTGCAGTTCGCGCTGGGGCCCGAGTTGCGCCTGCTCGCCAAGGTGCCCGCGTTGCCCGACGCCGGCCACGGCACCCCCGTCACCGCCGGCGGCGTGCTTTACCTCACCGGCCAGCGCCACCTCTACGCGGTCGGGGGTTGAGGGCGCGCTGTCCGTCCGGCGCCGGGGCGTACTTTCTGTTTGCGGGTGACGCGCGTGGCCCGCTTAGCTCCCCGGTTCCGTCCCTTCACGATGCATCGCACCCACCACTGCGCCCAGCTCACTTCCGCCGACCTCGGCCAGACCGTCTCCCTGCTCGGCTGGGTCGACACGATCCGGGATCAGGGCGGGATCATCTTCGTCGACCTGCGCGACCGCAAGGGGATCACCCAGATCCAGCTCGAGCCGCGCGACAACGCCGCCCTGGGTGAGCAGTTGAAGCAGCTGAAGCCCGAGTCGGTCATCGGGGTCACGGGCAAGGTCGTCCGCCGGCCCGCGGGCACCGAGAACCCCGCGCTGCCCACCGGGGAGGTCGAGGTCAACGCCTCCGCCCTGGAAATCCTCAACCTGGCGGACACCCCGCCGTTCCCGTTGGATGACGCGGGTGGCGACAAGGTGAACGAGGACCTGCGCCTCACCTACCGCTACCTCGACCTCCGCCGGCCGAAGATGCGGCGCAATCTGGAGGTCCGGCACCGGGCGACCAAGGCCATCCGCGACTATTTCGACGGGCAGGAGTTCATCGAGGTGGAGACCCCCGCGCTCTTCAAGAGCACCCCCGAGGGCGCGCGCGAGTACCTAGTGCCGTCGCGCATCCACCCGGGCGAGTTCTACGCGCTCTCGCAGTCGCCGCAGCAGT
>JAIXQE010000185.1 GCA_027485815.1 Opitutaceae bacterium | reverse complement strand
GGGGGAACGCGCCCACCCGCGCGGCCGCGGCCATCACCTGGCCGGGGTTGGCCGCCATCATCCAGTCGTCGTTGGTGGCGAGGGCCTGCTGGCCGCGGTAGAGCGTCACCGTGGGGTTGGCGAGGGCGCCGGTCACGCCGAACCCCGCGAGGGACGGTCCGATCGCGCGCAACAAGAGCCGGAGTTTCCCGGTGCCGCCGACCACGAAGCCGGGGATGAGGACGCCCGCGCCGGTGCCGACAGGGGCGAGGGTGGAGGCGTTGACGAGGGCGGGGCCGGGGGCGGCGGAGGCGGCGTCGTAGACCTCGAGGAGCGTGATGCCGGTGGCGGTGACGGGGGCGGTGTAGGCGCCGGCGGCGAGCGGGGCGAGGAGGGCGGCGTCGCGGCTGGCCGTGGGGAGCGGGAAGGCGCCGGCGGCGGCCATCGCGGGGCCGTCCGCGGCGCGCCAGTCGTCGTTTTCGCCGACCGTGCGCGGGCCGCTGAGCAGCGTGAGGCGCGGGTTGGGCTCGAAGCCCGTGAGCCCGAACGGGGCGAGCCCGGGCCCGACGGCGCGGAGCAACATCGGGCGGGTGCCCTCGCCGGCGAGGACGAAGCCCGGGATGGGGGTGCCGGCGGCGGAGCGGACGGAAAGGTTGAGGAGCCGGGCCGGCGGTTCCGCGGCCGGGAGGGCGAGCGGGAGGAGGAGGCCGGGGAGGAGCCGGAGGGAGAGGCGCATGGGCATCCTTCCCCATACGGGCGCCGGATGAGCGGTTCCGGCGGCCGCGCATTAAACGATCGTCATCCGCGCCGGGGCGGGCGCGCCGGACGTCGGCGGGCGGGGGCGATCAGGGCTTGCGGGCGTGGGAGCCGTCGCAGGCGCCCTGGGGGTCCTGGGTGCGGCCGCAGCCGCAGGCCTTGCGGGCCGGCGCGGGGGCGGGAGCGGCGTGGGAGCCGTCGCAGAAACCCTGGGGATTCTTCGTCTTGCCGCAGCCGCAGCGTTTGCCGCCGGCGGGCGAGGGGGAGGAGGCGTTGGACATCGGCCCGAAGGGGAGCGGGTTCGCTGCTGCCGCGCAAGCGTCCAACCGTCCTGTCCGAGCGCCCGAACCACCGCGCGGCCGCGGAGGCGCGCGAGACCCGGCATCAGACCTCGACCTCCGTGGTCTCGAGCGTGAGGGGCAGGCCGCGCTCGGCCCGCACGGCGAGGCAGAGGGCGATCGCCTCCCGCACATTCCGGACCGCCTCGGGTTTGGTCCGGCCCTGGCTCACGCACCCGGGAATCACCGGACACTCCGCGACCCAGGTTCCGGTCTCGTCGCGCGCGAGGGTCACGGTGAAATTCACGGGTGGACCGTAGGGCCGGCCCCGGAGGGCGCAAGCATCCGCGGTCGGGTGGTGGCGGGGAGGGGGATGGGTTGAGGCTGGCACCGCGCGAGCCAGCGCGGGTGAGCGGTCCACGGCCAGCGCCGGCTGGCCCGGATTCGCGGGGTAGGGGAGCGAGGGCGGCGACGGCGTCTTTGGGTTCGCCCGGGCGCGAGGTTGGGGTTCCTGTGGTCGGGCGTAAGCGTTGATCGTTTACCAAGCCTCCAAGCGGGATTTCCCGGCGGATGTCTACGTGCTCACGCTCTGAATCCCAAACGCCGGCGAGTACGCTTGGCGGCACTCTAAGTTTTCCGGCCCCGCCCCCCCCTTCAGCGCTGCGTGAAGCGGGGGCGGCGGTGGGCGGCGAACGCGGCCAGGCCCTCCCGCGCGTCGGGCTGGAACAGGCACCGCACGTACGCCTCCGTCTCCGCCCGGTGGGTCAGGCGCGGCAAGGCCCCCTCCGTCGCGTGCAGGAGCCGCTTCGTCGCCCGCAGCGCTTCGGCCGGCTGGGCCAGCAACCGCGCCGCCAACTCCCGCGCCCGCGGCAGCAGCTGCGCCGCCGGCACCACCTCCTGCACCAGGCCCCACTCCCGCGCCCGCGCCGCCGGGATCGGGTCGCCGGTCAAACACAGCTCCAGCGCGCGCGCCTTGCCCACCAGCGCCACGAGCTGCGCCAGGCCGTAGCCCGGCGGCCAACCCACGCGCAGCTCGGGCATCCCGAAGGTCGCCCCGTGCGCCGCGATCCGGAAATCCCCCGCCACCGCCGCCACGCAGCCCGCGCCCAGCGCCGCGCCATTGACCGCCGCGATGACCGGCTGCGGCAACTGCTCCAGGGCCAGCCAGAGCCGCGCCTGCCGCAGGCTCAGCTGCCGCGCCTCCTCCTCGCCCAGACCCGGCAGCTCCTTCAGGTCGTCCCCGGCGCAGAATGCGGCGCCCGCGCCCGTCACCACCAGCACGCGCGCCGCCTCGGGGTTTGCGGCCAGCCACGCCACGATCTGTTCCCACTCGGCGGTCATCCGCGCGTCGACCGCGTTCAGCGCCTCCGGACGATGGAACACCGCGGTCGCGATGCCGCCCGCGACGGAGAAGCGCACGCGCTCTGGCGCCGGCGGGGCGGCGGGCCGCGGGACCGGGGCGGGCCCGCCGGTCGCGCGGCGCAGGTTCTCGGCCAGTTTCGCGAGCGGCACCACGGCGCGGCGGTGCGTCCCGCGGCCCACCTCGCGGCCGCCGGCGGTGGCGCGTAGCGTGAAGGCCACCTTCCGGCCGTCGCACTCCGTCACCCGGGCCTCCGCGCGCACCTCCTCGCCGAGGGCGGCGGGGCCGACGTGTTCCACCTGCACCTCGATCCCGACCGATTCCTCCTCGGCCTCGAGGTAGGGCCGCAGGGCCTCGCGGGCGGCGCGTTCGAGCAGCAGGACGAGGTTGGGCGTGGAGAAGACGGTGACCGCCGGGGCGCTCCCGAGGGTGATGGTCATCGTCGGGTCGACGGTCCAGGAGAGTTCCCCGGTGCAGCCGGGACGGAGGCCGGGTTTCATCAGCGGGCGCAGTGAAGGGCGCGCGGACGGCGGGGAGAAGCCAATTCCCCTCGGTGATCAACGCGAGGAGTATCGTGCGGAGCAGGTTGGACGCAAAAGGCGCAAAGGGTTGCATCCGCGATCGGGGACGTGCGTGGCGTCCATAGACGCCGCGGGGCTGGAAGCCGGGAACCGCCGAGGCGGGGGCTCGAGCCGAAGCGCTTCCCGCTGCGCTGCCGTACCGGCCCGAAGACCTCGTGCCCTGGTCCAGCGCCCTCCCCTCCGACCGCTCGCCCTGAAACCTCCGCGGCGTCTATGGACGCCACCTTGAGCTTAATCCAGGCCCAGCGCCCTTTGTGCCTTTTGTGGCCCTCCTCCGGTCGGATCGTCCGGAGGAGGTTGGCCGCAAAAGGCGCAAAAGGGTCGAATCCGCGGTCGGGGCCGTGCATGGCGTCCATAGACGCCGCGGGGCTGAAAGCCGGGAGCCGCCGGGGCGGGGGTTCGAGCCGAGGAGTTTCCGACCGCGGCGGCTTACGGGCAGGAGGGCCTCGC
>JAIXQE010000067.1 GCA_027485815.1 Opitutaceae bacterium | reverse complement strand
GCGGCGCGGGAGCAGTTCCCGCAGCGTCCAGAGGACCGCCAGCTGGATCCCGGGGACGGTGAGGTAGGTGTAGCGGTCGGCCATCGATTGCACCCCGACCTGGACGAGGCCGATGACCGGGACCAGCGCGCCGAGGAACCACGCCCAGCCGACGAAGATCCACGGGCGGCGCCGCAGTTGCCACACTGCCGCCGCGGAGAGCGCCGCCACCAGGGCGCCGGAGGCGAGCACGCGCGGCGGCGGCCAGGTGCCGGGATGCGGGTAGAGCACCGCCAGGTCGACCGGGAAGATCACTTTCCCGAGGTAGCGCGCGATCGCGACCAGCGCGTTGGCGACGCGGTCCCCGAGGTCGAGCGCGGCGGAAACGGAGCCGCCGGCCTGCTGCACCCGGTAGGTCACGTAGGCGGAGGCGGCCACCAGGGCGAAGAAGGGGAGTTTCTCGCGCACCAGCGGCAGCCAGTCGCGGACGGTGGCGGCGCGGCGGAGCGGCCAAGCGTCCAGCAGCAGGAGCACGCAGGGCAGCGTGACCAGCATCGGCTTGGCCATCAGCCCGAGGGCGAATGAGACGAGGGTCGCGGCGTACCAGCGGCCGGCGCCGCCGGGACGGCGGCACTCCACGTAGCCGGCGTAGCACCAGAGCGTGAGGAACCAGAGGCAGCCGCTGAGCACGTCCTTCCGCTCCGCGACCCAGGAGACGGACTCCACCCGGAGCGGATGCCACGCGAAGAGCGCGGCGCAGACCAGGCTGGCGACGGCGGCGCCGGTCAGGCGGCGGAACGCGAGGAAGGCGAGCGCGGCGTTCAAGGCGTGCAGGAACACGCTGGTGGCGTGGTGCCCGCGCGGGTTCAGCCCGAAGAGGGTGACGTCCAGCTGGTGCGACAGCCAGGTGAGCGGATGCCAGTTCGAGGCGGCGCCGCTGGTGAAGGCCCAGCGGACGCCCTCGAGGCTCAGCCCGGCGCGGACCTGCGGATTGGCGGTGACGTAGTCCTGATCGTCGTAGTTGACGAAGTCGTTCCCGCACGAGCGGGAGAACAGGAGCAGCGTCAGCGCGAAAAGCAGCAGCGCGGGCGCGGCCCCGCGGACGAAGGCGGGGGGTGGATTGGCGGGCGCCGCCTTCACGTCTCCCCGCGCGCCGGCGCCGCGCCGTAGCGGGTCGGCCACGGGAGCACCCGCTCCAGCTGCCGCCGGTACCACGTCCAACGCACGTAGAGTACCGCCGCGCAGGCGGCGCCCGCGGTGTCCGCCACCCAGTCGGCGACCTCCGCGCTCCGGCCCGGCACGAAGCTCTGGTGCCACTCGTCACTGGCCCCGAAGGCGGAGGCGACCACGACGGCCAGCACCGCCCCGCGCCAGGTCCGCGCCGGGCGGCAGGCGAGCGTCCCGAGGAGGCCGTAGACGGCGAAGTGCACCACCTTGTCCCCGTGCGGCACATCCCCGCCGGCGGCGACCGTCGAGCGGTGGGAGGCGATGAAGATCATCGTCGCCACGGCAACGGGCCAGAACCACACGGCGAAACGGGCGGGAGAGGGACGATCCACGGCTGGGGAGAGAGGCGCTCCCGGGTTTCCCGGCAATCCGAAAAGCCGGCGCGCCGCGCCCGGCCGGAGTTGCAGCCGGAGGCTCCTCCCGCACGCTCCCCCCCGTGCTCACCGCCGCTCCCGCCCCGTCCGCCCCCGCCGCCCCGCGCCTCCCCGCCGGGCCCGAGCTGCTGGCGCCCGCGGGGGACTGGGAGTGCGTCCGCGCCGCGGTCGAGAACGGGGCGGACGCCGTGTACTTCGGCCTGGAGCGCTTCAACGCCCGGATGCGCGCCCGCAACTTCACCCAGGCGGACCTCCCGGCGGTGATGGAGTACCTCCACGGCCGCGGCGTGCGCGGGTACGTCACCTTCAACACCCTCGTCTTCACCGCGGAACTGGAGGAGGCGGCGGCAATGCTCCGCACCCTGATCGCGGCGGGGGTGGACGCGGCGATCGTGCAGGACGTCGGCGTGTGCCGGCTGATCCGCGCGTTGTCGCCGGATTTCCCGATCCATTGCTCGACGCAGATGACCATCACCAGCCCGGCCGGCGTGGCCTTCGCGCGCGGCCTGGGGGCGCAGCTCGTCGTGCTGGCGCGGGAGAACTCCATCGCGGACATCACGCGCATCCAGGCCGCGCAGGCGGCGGCGGGCGCGCCGCCGTTGCCCCTCGAGGTCTTCGTCCACGGCGCCCTGTGCGTCGCCTATTCCGGGCAGTGCCTCACCAGCGAATCCCTCGGCGGGCGGTCGGCGAACCGCGGCGAGTGCGCGCAGGCGTGCCGCCTCCCGTACGACCTGATCGCGGACGGGCAAAAGGTGGACCTCGGCGACCGGCGCTACCTGCTGAGCCCGCAGGACCTCGCGGGCCTCGAGGTGCTGCCGGAGCTGGTGCGCGCGGGGGTGGCCTCGCTCAAGATCGAGGGCCGGCTGAAGTCGCCGGAGTACGTCGCCAGCATCACGCGGGTCTACCGGCAGGCGATCGACCGGATCCGCGCGGGAACCCCGCCGCCGGCGGCCGACTACGAGTTGCAGATGGCGTTCTCCCGCGGGCTGTACCCGGGGTGGTTTCGAGGCATCGACAACCAGCACCTGGTGCACGCGCGGTTCGGCACCAAGCGGGGCGTGTTCCTCGGCGAGGTCACCGCCGCCGGACCCGACTGGGCGGAGCTGCGCCTGGCGGCGCCGGTCAAGCCGGGCGACGGGGTGGTCTTCGATGCGGGCCAGCCGGAGGCTGGCGAACAGGGCGGGCGCGTGTACCGGGTGGATCCGGGCGCGACCCCGGGGGTGACGCGCCTGGGCTTCGGCCGCGGCGACATCGACGGGCGGCGCGTGCAGGCCGGCCAGCGGCTGTGGAAGACCAACGATCCCGCGCTCGACCGCGAGCTGCGGGCGACCTTCGCGGGCGACCAGGTGCGGCACCAGCGCCCGCTCGACCTCGAGGTGCACGGGGCCCCGGGACGGCCACTGACCGTCCTTGCGCGGGATGAGGCGGGGCACATCGCCCGCGCGGAATCCGCCGCCCCGCTGGCCGCGGCCGAGCGCCAGCCGCTGGGCGAAGCCGTACTGCGGGCGCAACTCGGGCGACTGGGCGGCACGCCGTTCACCCTCGGCCGACTCGAGCTTCACCTGGAGGGCGACGTGATGGCACCTCTGAGCGAGTTGAACCGCATCCGCCGCGAGCTCGTCGCGGAACTCGACCGCCAGCGCCGCCGGCCCCGGGTCTGGACCCTGCGCGATCCGGGCCCGCTCCTCGGCGAACGCTTCCGCGGCCCGGAGACGCCGGCGCCCGCGGCGCCCGCCGCGCCGGAGCTGATCGCCGTCGTCCGCCAGCCGGAGCAGTTGGCGGCGGCATGGGCGGCGGGTTGCCGGACCCTGTATTGTGAATTCGAGGACCCGAAGCAGTACCGGGCCAGCGTGGCCGAGTTCCGCGCGCTGCAGGCGGGCGCGCCGGAGGCCTCCATCTGGCTGGCGGCCCCGCGCATCTTCAAGCCGGGCGAGGACTGGATCCTGCGCCAGGTGCGATCCGCCGCACCGGACGGCTTTTTGGTGCGCAACCACGACCACCTCGCGGCCTTCGCCGGCGAGCGGCGCCGCGGCGACTTCTCCCTGAACGTCGCCAACCCCTGGACCGCCGCGCACTACCTCCGGGAGCACGGCCTCGAGCGGGTGACCGCCAGCTACGACCTGAACCTCGCGCAGCTGGAGGCGTTGCTCGGCGCGGCCCCGCCGGCGTGGTTCGACCTGACCCTGCACCAGCACATGCCGATGTTCCATATGGAGCACTGCGTGTTCTGCGCGTTCCTTTCGACCGGCCGCGACTACCGCGACTGCGGCCGGCCTTGCGACACGCGGCGGGTCGCCCTGCGCGACCGGGTGGGCGCGGACCTGCCGGTGAAGGCCGACGCCGGGTGCCGCAACACGGTCTACAACAACCGCGCGCAGACCGGCGCCGAGTACGCCGGGCGCCTCCGCGCCCTCGGGGCCCGCAGCTTCCGCATCGAGTTCGTCTGGGAGGAGCCCGCCGAGGTGCGACGGACCCTCGAGCGCTACCAGGCGCTGTTCCGCGGGGAGATTTCCGGCGCCGACCTCTGGCGCGAGCTGCGCCTGATCAACCAGCTGGGCGTCACCCGCGGCCAGATCGAGGCGCCCGCCCGCAGCCTCCCGCGGAAGGGCGCGACCCCCTGAGCGGCCGCGGCGCCGGCGTGACCCGGCCCGCTTTCTGGCATCGAACTCGCCCGCAAAAGCCTCCACCGTCCGCCCGCCCTCATGCCCAACTCCGCCGCCGCCCAGCCCCTGGCCCCCAAACCCACGGACCTCGAGATCAAGGACGCCCACCTGATCTTTTCGTCCGTCTGGCAGGACCTGGAGGCGAACTTCGGCCGCGCCCAGCTCCGTTTCCCCAAGGAGATCATCCTCCTCGGCGGCGCGCCGGGCGCCGGCAAGGGCACGAACACGGAGTTCATCAAGCAGACCCGGATGCTCACCTGCGCCCCCATCGTGGTGAGCGCGCTGCTCGATTCCCCGGAGGCCCGCGCCCTGAAGAACGCCGGCAACATGGTGGGCGACCGGGAGGTGGTGGGCCTGATCCTGCGCGCGCTCCTCAAACCCGAGTACCGCGACGGCGTGATCCTCGACGGCTTTCCCCGCACCAAGGTGCAGGTGGAGTGCCTCAAGCGCCTGGTCGAGAAGATGCAGGAGCTCCGCCGCGAGTTCTACTCCACCCCGCTCGGCATCCACTTCCGCCAGCCGACGATCCACATCATGGTGCTCTTCGTGGACGAGCGCGAGGCGGTGGCCCGCCAGCTGAAGCGCGGCCGCGAGGTCCGCGCCCACAACGAGGAGGTGGCCCGCACCGGCATCGGCGAGCTCCTGGAGGAGCGCCCGACGGACCACGACGAAGCCCTCGCCCGGCGCCGCTACCGCGTGTTCAAGGAGCAGACCTGGGACGCGCTGCAGTCCCTGCGGGAGACCTTCCATTACCACTTCATCAACGCGCAGGGCCCGGTGGAGGAGGTCGAGCAGAACATCCTGCGGGAGCTGGAGTACCAGAGCACCCTCGAGCTCGACCCGCGGACCTTCGACCGCCTGCGTGGCGTCCCGGTCGCGAGCCAGCTGATCATCCATGCCCGGCAGGAGCTGGTGAAGCGGCTGGACGGGTACGAGTTCGAGCACGCGGACCTGTTCGCGCGCGTGGTCGCCTTCATCGAGAAGAAGATCATCCCTATCGTCCTGCGCCACGCCATCTCGGGGGTCGCGCAGATCAACACCGAGGAGGCCGTGCTCGAGGATCCGCTCGCGCTCGCCATCCTGATCGACGTCTTCTCCGAACGCGGCTACCACGCGGTCGTCGACATCCACCGGATCGAGATCCCCGAGCAGGTCGACCTGAAGACGGGCCAGATCCGCTGCCGCACCAAGAAGGTCTACCGGATCCAGATCCGCTTCCAGGGCTCCGAGATCCGCCGCGGCTGACGCCGCGCCGGACTCAGGCGGAGCGGAAGACGCGGTAGTTCAGGACGCAGAACACGACGGCGGTCGCCGGCGGGATCGCCCAGAAGGCGGCCCAGAACACCCCAAGGCCGAGGCCGCGGTGGGCGAGTTGGAACGCCCCAAGGTTGATCGCATAGCTAAGCCCGACCGCGGCCACGTACTCGAGGGCCTGGCGGCCCGTGTCCCGCCGGGCACTCGGCAGCGCCCAGAAGCGGTTGGCGAGGTAGTGCGCGAGCGTGGAGACGGCGTAGGAGACGGTGAACGCCGCGACCGGGGCCAGCCGTCCTTCGAGCCACGCCAGCATTCCCAGCTGGAGCGCAGCGGAACCGCCCCCGACCACGAGGAAACGGATCAGCCGGAGCGGGAACCCCGCGGGCGGGACGGACGGCGACGACATCCCCCGAAGCCACCGGCGCGGTGCACCGCAGGCAACACCCAACCCGCGGGCGCCCGGCCTCAAAAGCCCACTTGCGTCGCCCCCGCCCTTGCCTTCGCCTTCCCGCCACCGTGACGACCGCCGCCGCCGAATTCCCCTGCGCCATCCTGGGCTGCGGCCTCATCGGCAGGAAGCGCCTGGCCGCCCTCGCGGGTCGCGCCCCGGTGCTGTACGCGTGCGACCTCGACGCCGCCCGCGCCGCCGACCTCGCCCGCCTCGCGCCCGGTTGCACCCCGGTGACCGACGCGGCCCGGGTCTTCGCGGATCCCCGGGTCCGCGTGGTGATCATCGCCACCCTGAACGCCGCCCTCGCGCCCCTCGCCCTCGAGGCGGTCCGCGGCGGCCGGCACGTGCTGGTCGAGAAGCCCGGGGCCCTGCACGCGGATCAGCTGCGGGAGATCCAGGCCGTCGCCGCGCGGACCGGCGCCCGGGTGCGGATCGGCTACAACCACCGGTTTCATCCCGGCCTGCGCCAGGCGCGGGCCCTGATCGACGCGGGCGCGCTGGGCCCGCTCCTCTTCCTGCGCGGCCGCTACGGTCACGGCGGGCGCCGCGGCTACGACCGCGAGTGGCGCGCGGATCCCGCGCAGTCGGGCGGCGGCGAACTGATCGACCAAGGCGTGCACCTGATCGATCTCGCCGGCTGGTTCCTGGGCGAGTTCCCCACCGTGGAGGGCCACGCCGCGACCTACTTCTGGGACATGCCGGTGGACGACAACGCGTTCCTCTCGCTGCGCACCGCGGCCGGCCAGACCGCCTGGCTGCACGTCAGCTGCACCGAGTGGAAGAACCTCTTCTCCCTCGAGATTTACGGCCGCGACGGGAAACTCGCGCTCGACGGCCTCGGCGGCAGCTACGGCGTCGAGCGGCTGGCCTTCTACCGGATGCTCCCGGAGATGGGCCCGCCCGAGACCACGATCTGGGAATACCCGCGCGGGGACGACTCGTGGGCGGCGGAGACCCAGGCCTTCCTCGACGACCTGCGGCTGGGGCGCGAGCCCGACCCCGGCCTCGCCGCCGGCATCCGCACGCTGGAGATCGTCTCCCGCGTCTACGCCGCCTCCGGTTATCCGCGCCCCGCAGGCGCCCGCTCCCCATGATCATCACCCGTTCCCCCCTGCGCGTCTCCCTCGGCGGCGGCGGCACCGACCTGCCGTCGTACTACCGCGAACACGGCGGGTTCCTCGTGGCCGCGGCGATCGACAAGTACGTCTACATCACCCAGCACCGCACGTTCCAGCAGGAGATCATCGTCAAGTACTCCAAGCTCGAGCGCGTGGCTTCGGTCGACCAGATCGAGCACCCGATCGTGCGCGAGGCGCTGCGGCTGACGGGCGTCACCGACCCGCACCTCGAGCTGACGTCGATGGCAGACATCCCGGGCGGCACCGGGCTGGGCTCGAGCGGCAGCTTCACCACCGCGCTGCTGAAGGCGCTGCACACGCACCGCAAGAACCTCGTCTCGCCCGCGGAGCTCGCGGAGCAGGCCTGCACGATCGAGCTCGACCGGCTCGGCGAGCCGATCGGCAAGCAGGACCAGTACATCGCCGCGATCGGCGGCATCACCGCGTTCACCTTCCACCCCGACGGGCGCGTGGAGTACCGGCCCTGCGCCATCTCCGAGGAGACCCTCTTCAACCTCGAGGACAACCTGCTGCTCTTCTTCACCGGCTACAGCCGCAGCGCCTCCGCCATCCTCAAGGACCAGAACGAGCGCTCCAAGGCCGCCGACCAGGCGATGCTGGATAATCTTCACTTCACCAAGGAACTCGGCCGGCAGTCGCTCGCCGCGCTGGAATCCGGGCGGCTGGAGGAATTCGCGCGGCTGATGGACGTGCACTGGCGGCGCAAGCAGGCGCGCAGCGCGGGGATGAGCAACGACCGGATCAACGCGTGGTACGAGCACGCGCGGGCCCACGGCGCGCTCGGCGGAAAGCTGATCGGGGCGGGCGGCGGCGGATTCCTGATGTTCTACGCCGGCGACAAGCAGGAACTGCGCCGCGCGATGCGCGAGCAGGGACTGCAGGAAGTCCGTTTCCGCTTCGATTTCGAGGGCACGAAGGTCGTCGCGCAGAACTGAGCCCCGCGGATCCGGGACCGCCGCGCTGGACCGCGCGACAGCGGCCGCGGACCCGTGATCAACGTCCCAAGCCCCATGCCCCCACTGTCCCAAACCTTCGGTTGGCTCGATTACGCCGTCTTCGCCGCCTACCTCGCCCTCACCGCGGCCATCGGTCTCTGGTTCGCCCGCGGGCAGCACGACCTCAAGGAGTACTTCCTGGCCGGCCGGTCGATGGGGAGCGTCGTCGTGTCGATGACCATCCTCGCCGCCCTCTTCTCGGGCATCACGTTCCTCGCGGCCCCCGGGGAGGGCTACCTCCACGGCCCCGCCTTCTTCCTCGTCAACCTCGGGTTCTTCATCGCCACCCCGCTGACGAACATCGTCTTCCTCCGCTTCCTCTACAGCCATCGGTTCTTCACCGCCTACCAGTACCTCGAGGAGCGCTTCTCGACCACGCTGCGCACGCTCGCCTCGGGCGCCTTCATCCTGCGCGTGCTGCTCTGGCTGGCCGCCGCCACCTACGCCCCCGCGCTCGCACTGGAACAGGTGACGGGCCTCCCGCTCTGGTTCACCATCGTCTGCACGGGCCTCGTCACCACCGTCTACACCACCTTCGGCGGGATTCGGGCGGTGATCTGGACCGACATCATGCAGCTGGTGGTGCTCTTCGGGGGGATGCTCGCGGTGGTGCTGCTCGCGCTGCGGCAGATCCCCGGTGGCCTCGCCCAGGTGATCGAGCTCGGCCGGGCGGGCGGCAAGCTCGAGCTTAGCCTCAGTCCCGACCCGACCGTGCGCGTGACGCTCTGGGGCCTGCTGATCGGCGCGGGCTTCATGTACCTGGTGCAGATGGCGACGGATCAGGTCTCGGTGCAGCGCTACCTGACCGCCCGCAGCCTGCGCGCGGCGCGGCGCGGGCTCTGGATCAAGCTCGCGCTCGTGCTGCCGGTCACGGGCGTCTTCTACGGCAGCGGCCTGGTCTTCTGGGCCTTCTACCAGCTGAAGGGCGACCCGCTCGTGGCGGGCCAGATCACGAAGGCCGACCAGATCCTGCCCTACTTCGTGCTGCACGAGCTGCCGGCCGGCCTGCCCGGGCTGTTCATCGCGGCCATCTACGCCGCGAGCATGTCGACGATCTCTGCCGGCATCAATTCGCTGACCTCGGCCAGCCTGGTCGACTTCTACCAGCGTCTCTGGCCCCGCCCCAACCTCGCGGAGACGCACCAGCTGCGGCTCGCCCGCCTCCTCACCTTCGGCTACGGCGCCATCGTGATGCTCCTCGCCTTCCTCGTGGAATCCCTGGGCACCCTGCTGGAGGCCACCAACAAGGTGATCAGCATGGTGGGCGGCCCGCTCATCGGACTCTTCCTGCTCGGCATGCTCACCGCCCGCGCCACCGCCCGCGGCGCCCTGCTCGGCTGGGCGATCGGGACGGCCGCGACGCTCTGGATCAGCTTCCGCACCCCGATCTCCTTCCTCTGGTGGGCCCTCGCGGGCACGCTGGTGACCCTCGTCGCCGGCTATCTGCTCAGCCTCCTCGACCCCCCGCCCGGCGAACGCCAGCTGGCCGGCCTCACCTGGAGCCGCCGCCCGCCGGCCGAGGACTGAATCCCGTCGCCCGGCCCCGGCGCGACCGCCCGGGCTTGCACCGGATCGACGTCCCGCCACGGTCCCCCCGCACCCCCTTCCTCCCCCATGCGCCTCCTCCTCCCCACCCTCGCCGCCTGCGTCCTCGCCTCCGCGCTCTCCGCCGCGGCCGCTCCCCGACCGGTCAAGCTGTTCAACGGCCGCAACCTCGACGGCTGGTACACCTACACGGTCCAGACCCGCCACGAGAACCCGGGCATCTTCACCGTCGTCGATGGCATGCTGAAGGTCTCGGGCGGCGCCGGCGACGTCGCCTACTACGGGGGCATCATCACCAAGGAGCGGTACGCCAACTACCGGCTCACCTTCGACTACAAGTGGGGCGGGCCCACCTACGGCAACCGCAAGACCAAGTCCCGCGACTCCGGCGTGCTCGTGCACTGCATCGGGCCCAATGAGGTCAGCCCGTGGATGACCTCCTATGAGTTCCAGATCATCGAGGGCGGCACGGGCGACATCCTCGTGGTCAACGCCACCAAGAAGGACGACGCCGGCCAGCCCGCCACCCTGCTCCTCACCAGCGAAGGGTTCCTCGACGGCAAGCAGAAGTACTACAAGGCGGGCGGCGAGGTGATGAAGTACCAGGACAGCGGCCGCCACAACTGGTGGGGCCGCGACCCGAAGTGGACCGACACGCTCGGCGTGCGCGGGCCCAAGGACGTCGAGTCCCCGCTGGGTGAGTGGACGCGCTGCGAGATCGTCTGCCGCGGCGACCAGCTCGAGTTCTACGTCAACGGCCAGCTGGTGAACAAGGCCTGGGGGCTGAACGTCACGAAGGGGAAGATCTTCTTCCAGACCGAGGGCGCGGAGATCTGGTACCGCAACCTCGAGCTGACCCCGCTCGAGTGACCGGCGGGGCGGGTCACTCGGGCAGCGCGAAGGCGACGATGATCCCACCGGCGGGGCGGCCCGATTTGCCGCCGCCCGCCGAGATCACGAGGTACTGGCGCCCCGCGACCTCGTAGGTGCTGGGGGTCGCGTTGCCGGAGAACGGCAGCGGCGCCTGCCACAGCACGCGGCCGGTATCCTTGTCGAAGGCGCGGATCGTCTCGTCCGCCGTGGCCGCGATGAAGATCAGGCCACCGGCGGTGACGACCGGTCCGCCGTAATTCTCCGTGCCGGTGGGCGGGAGGCCGCGCGCGGTGAGCTCCGGGTACTCGCCCAGCGGCACCTTCCACTTGAGCTCACCGGTGTTGAGGTCGACGGCGTTGAGGGTGCCCCACGGCGGCTTGATCGCGGGGTAGCCCTCGGCGTCGAGCCACCGGCGGAAGCCGCCGAAGGTGTACAGCGGCTCATCCCCCTCCGCGTCCGGCGCCTTCCCCTTCGCCTTGGACTTGGCCGGCGCAGGACGGTCGGCAGCCGCGGGCCCGAAACCGTAGAGGTGATCGAGGATCGCGTTCCGCTGCGCCACCGGGACCGCCGCCATCGGGGGCATCCGGCCGATCCCCTGCTCGAGGAGGCGCGCCACTTCATCGCGGGGCCGGCGCGTCGCGAGGCCGGTGAGCGCGGGGATGCCGTTCGCCGGATCCCCCGTCTTGTCCGGGCGGTGGCAGGGGCCGCAATGGATCAGGTACTGGCGTTGCGGATAAGCGACGACCGCGCCGTCCCGCCGCGTCGGCACCAACTGGTGGATCCAGGGCATCTCGTTGACGTTCGCGTAGAGGATGCCGTCCGGGTCCGCGGCGGAGCCGCCCCACTCAAAGCCGCCGTCGAAGCCGGGAAACAGGATCGTCTCGCTCCACCGCGGGGGCGGGAACGAGCCGAAGTTGCCGGCGCGGGCCAGCCGCTCCGCGGTGAGCTGCCGCGCGGCGGGCGAAACGTCGGAGACGTCCTCCGGCCCGTAGCGCTGCCGCATCAGCGGGGCCGGCTTATCCTGGTACGGCTGCGTCGGCCACGTGCGGACGCCCGGGATTTCGGACGCCGCCACCGGCCGCTCGTGGATCGGCCAGAGCGGCTCGCCGGTCACCCGATCGAAGACAAACAGCCGCCCCATCTTCGTGCCCTGGGCGACGGCGTCGATGCGCCGCCCGCCGTGGCGCACCGTGAGCAGGGTGGGCGGGGCCGGCAGGTCGAGGTCCCACAGGTCGTGGTGCACCAGCTGGTGGTGCCAAAGCCGGCGCCCGGTGGCGGCGTCGAGGGCAATCAGGCAGTTGGCGTACAGGTTTTCCCCGTACCGGCGCCCGCCCCAGAAGTCGGGTCCGGCCGTCTCGGTCGCGGCATAGACGATGCCCCGCTCCGCGTCGAGGGTGAGACCCGACCACGGGGCCGCGCCGCCGGTCGTGCGCCAACCCTCGGCCGGCCAGGTCTCGGCCCCGGGCTCCCCGGGCCGCGGAATCGTGTGGAAGACCCAGCGGAGGGCGCCGGTGCGGGCGTCGAAGGCGCGGACTGCGCCGGGGACGTTCTCGGCCACATTCGCCCCGAGGATGAGGAAGTCGCGCCAGAGGACACCCGGCGTGTTCAGGCCGGCGACGGCCGGACCGTCCCCGCCGCGCAGGCCCGTGCCGAGGGCGAGCGAGCCGTTCTCGCCGAAGGTGCGCACGGGCCGGCCCGTCCCCGCGTCGAGGGCGTAGAGCCGCGTGGCGCCCGCGGTGAAGAGGCGCCGGTCCGGCCCGTCCGCCCAGTACATCACCCCGCGGAGCCGCCGCCCGAGCGCCTCGTCGTGCTCCGTCCGGGGATCGAAGCGCCAGCGTTCCCGGCCGGTCGCGGCCTCCAGGGCGACCACGTGCCGCCCCGGGGTCGCCGCGTAGAGCACGCCGTCGATGACGAGGTTGTTCGACTGGAATTCGCCCTTTTCCCCGGTGTCGTAGGTCCACGCCACCCGCAGCGCGCCCACGTTGCCGCGGTGGATCCCCGCGAGCGTCGAGTAGTGGGAACGGGCCGCGTCGCCCATGTACGCGGGCCAGTCGCGGCCGGCCGGGGCGGCGGCGGCGGCGAGCGGGAGGGCGAGCAGCAGCGCACGGGCGGCGCGGCGCGGACGGAGCGGGGCGGGGACGGCCGGCGGCATGTCCCCATCGAAGGACCGGGAACCGCGGGCACAAGCGGGAAGCGGCCGCAACGAAGGCTCGCCCTGCGCGACGATCGCCGGAAGTCTGCCCGCACCTTCCTCGATGAAACTCCGCCGCAGCCGCCTGCTCTCCCTCGTGCGCGAGGGTCAGGTCGTCACCGTGTTCAAGGCCAACCTCAACGATCCGCGGATCCTTGAGATCGCCGGGCTCTGCGGTTGCGACGCCGTCTGGATCTGCAACGAGCACGTGCCGAACGACTGGACGAATCTCGAGCACCAGATCCGCGCGGCGCGCCTCCACGACGTCGACACGCTCGTGCGCGTCACCAAGGGCTCCTACAGCGATTACATCCGGCCGTTCGAGGCCGATGCCACCGGCATCATCGTGCCCCACGTCGCCTCGGCCGCGGAGGCGCGCCAGATCGTCGACTGGGTGCGCTGTCATCCCGTCGGCCGCCGCCCGCTCGACGGCGGGAACACCGACGGCAAGTTCTGCCTGATCCCGATCACCGAGTACACGCGCCACACCAACGAGGAACGCGTCGTCATCCTCCAGATCGAGTCGCCCGAGGCGCTCGAGCAGGTCGAGGAGATCGCCGCCGTGCCGGGCTTCGACGGCCTGATGTTCGGGCCGGGCGACTTCAGCCACCGGATCGGCAAGGTCGGGCAGATCGACGCGCCCGAGGTGGTCGCGGCCCGCCGGCGGGTCGCCGCGGCCGCCCGCCGCCACGGCAAGTTCACGATGTCCTCCGGGCTCTTCCAGCCGTTCAGCGACCTGATCGACGAGGGCACCCGCGTCTTCAACGTTGGCGCGGACGTGCTGGCGCTCGGCGCCTACGTGAAGCAGCGCCTCGAACTGGTGCGCAACCACGTCGCGAGCCTGCCCGCCGGGCTACCGTCGGCCCCCCGCTCCCCCTACGGCGGCTGAGGCGCGACGCCGGACCGACCGATGGCCGCCGATCCCCGCGTCCACCTCTTCCGCGCCGTCCCCGCCGAGCTCGGCGAGGGGGCGGTCTGGCATCCCGACCGCGGCACGCTGCTGTGGGTCGACATCCTCGGCCGCCGCGTGCACGAGGCGTCGCCCGGAGACGCCGCCACGGTCACCCGGCCCGTACCCCAGCTGGTCGGCGCGGTCCTGCCGACCCGCGGCGCCGACCTGCTCGTGGCGCTGCAGGACGGCATCCACCGGCTCGATCCGGCGACGGGGGCCACCCGGCCGTGGGCGGCCGCCCCGGGCCACGACGCGGCCACGCTGCGCTTCAACGATGCGAAGTGCGACCCGCAGGGCCGGCTCTGGGCGGGCACGATGGCCCTCGACGAGGCGCCCGGCCGCGGCGCGCTGTACTGCTTCTCCCCCGACGGCGCGTGCCACCGCTGGCGGGAGGGCGTGAGCGTCTCCTACGGCCTGGCCTGGTCGCCGGACCAGCGCACGCTGTACTACATCGATTCGCCGACCCGGACGGTGCAGGCCTTCGACTTCGACCCGGAGACCGGCGCGCTCGCCCGGCCGCGGGTGGCCTTCGCGACGACGGCAGCGCCCGGCTTCCCGGACGGCTGTACCATCGACGCGGAGGGTCACCTCTGGATCGCTTTCTGGGATGGCGGCTGCGTCGGCCGCTGGGATCCGCGCCGGGGCCGGCTGCTGGAGACGGTGCGCTTGCCCGCGGCGCGCGTCACGACCTGCGCCTTCGGCGGCGCGCGGGGCGACACGCTGTTCATCACCACCGCGTCCTGCCGCCTGACCCCGGCGGAGCGCGCGGCGCAGCCGGAAGCGGGCTTCGTCTTCGCGGCGCAGGTGGGGGCAAGCGGCCGGCCGACGGATCGGTTCGCCGGCTGAATCTGCCACCGGCGGCGCGCGGTTCAGGCGGGCAAATCGACCTCGATCCGCAACCCGGAGCGGTCGGCGCGGTTCTCGGCCCGGATCGACCCGCCGTGGAGCTGGGCGATGCTGCGCGAAATGGCGAGGCCGAGCCCGTGCCCGGGCCGCGCGCCACCGTCGCGCCGGTCGAAGCGCACGAAGCGCTCGAAAAGGCGGGCCAGCTGCTCGGGCGGCAAGCCCGGTCCCTCGTCGAGCACCTCGAAACGCCAGCCGCCGTCCACCGGAGCCGAGCGGAGCCGCACCTCGCCGTCGGGCGGGGTGACCGAGATCGCGTTGGAGAGCACGTTGAGGAGCAGCTGCCGCAGCAGGCCCGCGTCGGCGCGGATCTCGGCGTCGGCCGCGGCCTCCACCACCAGGCGGACGCCGCAGTCGGCGGCCAACACCTGCGCGTCCTCGGCGAGGGGCCCGAGCAGGGCGCTCACGGCCGCGGGACGCAACGTGCACTGGAGGGCTCCGCTCTCGGCCCGCGCGAGGAACAGGAGGCGATCGGCCACGTGGTTGATCCGCTCGATCTCCTCGAGGATGTCGGCCACCGCGGCGGCCGCCTCGGGATCCGCCGCGACCCGCGCCCGCAGCCGCTCCGCGTTCAGGCGGATCAGCGACAGCGGCGTCTTCACCTCGTGCGAGACATCGGCGGCAAAGCGCCCCACCTGCTCGAAGGCGGCCTGCAGGCGGTCGAACATCTGGTTCAGCAGGCGCACCAGTGTCGCGAGCTCGTCGCGCCCCGCCGGGGTGGGAATGCGCTCGGTCAGGTTGTCCGAGCGGATGCGGTTGGC
>JAIXQE010000152.1 GCA_027485815.1 Opitutaceae bacterium | reverse complement strand
TCGGGGCAAAGCCTTTGACAACCCGGTGCGCCGGGGACTGTCGTCGGGGATGAAATTCGGGTCCTTCGGGCGGCGGCTTGCCCCCCTGGTGCTGGTGCTGGCGAGTCTGCTGCGGGCGGCGGAACCCGCGGGGGAGGCCGTGGAGGCGGCCCGGACCGCGCCGGCGAATCCCGCCGCCTTGAATTCCACGGGCGCCCCCGCGGCCGCTGCGCCGGCGCGGACGATGCCAGCCCCCGACTACCTGGAGCAGGGCACCGACCGCCTGCTCGCCGCCTTCGACCTCGAGTCCGGTGGCAACACGGTGGCACATCATTCCATCAGTCTTGTCCTGCTGCTGATCGCGCTGTTGGCGCGCCGGATTGTCACCCGCCTGATTTTCCCCGCGCTCAAGCGGCTCGCCGCGCGCACGGAGACGACCCTGGACGACAAGATGTTCCCGGCCCTGGAGGGTCCGGCGGCGGCGCTGATCGTCGTCTTCGGACTCTTCTCCGCCCTGCGGGTGCTGAAGCTGCCCGCGTTCGTGGACCACTACCTCGGGGCGGGGTCGCAGGTCGCCTTCTCGCTGGTCGTTTTCTGGGGCCTGTGGCGCGCGCTCGGGGCCCTGCTGGACCACCTGAACGAGGTGGCGCGGGAACGCACGCTCGAGGTCGCCGCCTTCCTGCCGTGGATCCGGAAGAGCGTGCTGACGATCTTCGCGGTGGTGGCCGCGCTGCTCACCTTCCAGAGCCTCGGGTTTGACGTGAAGGCGGTGCTCGCCGGCCTTGGCATCGGCGGCCTGGCCTTCGCCCTCGCCGCCCAGGATACCCTGGCGAACATCTTCGGCGCCATCGTGGTCGCGGTCGACCAGCCCTACACGGTCGGCGAGACGGTGCGGATCGGGGCCAACGTGGGCGTGATCGAGGACATCGGCCTGCGCTCCACGCGGATCCGCCTGCTGGACAAGTCGCTGATGATCATCCCGAACAAGACGGTCGCGGCGGACACGATCACCAACCTGTCGCGCTTCACGGGCCGGCGCGTCGAGCAGGTGCTCGGGCTCACCTACGCCAGCCGGCCGGAGCAGCTCGAGGAACTGGTGCCCGCGATCCGCGCGCTGCTGGAGGGGCGACCCGAGGTGGATCCGAAATCGGTGCAGGTCGCCTTCCGCGACCTCAGCCCCTCCTCCCTCGACGTCTGGCTCGCCTACGAGGCGCGGGACCCGGATTTCCGCGGCTGGCTGCAGCTCCGGCAGGAGGTGAACCTGGCGCTGCTGCGGCTGGTCACGGCGCGGGGGCTCGCCTTTGCCTATCCGACCCAGACGCTCGAAATCGCGGCGCCGGTGCTCGAGCGCCTCGCGCCCCGGCCCGCGCCGCCGCGCTGAGCCCCCGGCGCCGGGCCGCCCGCGGAAGAGCTTTGCCTTCGGCCCGTTCCCGGCGTTCGGTTCGCGTATGGCGGACCCATGCAAGACCCCTTCACCGGCAGACCCACCCGCATCCAGGGACGGCGGCTCCCCGGGCCGGAGGAACGCGCCGACCTTCAGCACGATCACGAACGACGACTGGAAGCGCTCACTCGCCTCGGCGCGGCGGCAACCGAATGCGGTCTCCGCGCAGATTCGGACCGCGATCTCGTCCTCCTCGCGGAAGACGAAGTAAGCCTGCTGGAGGGCGCCGGGGGCCCGTGGGCCGCCCTGGGTGACGCCATCCGTGCCTTCCGGGAGACGCTGCCGGTGCGGCCGCTGGAGGACTTCGGGTTCGCCGCCGATGTCCAGCATCCCCTCGAGGAGCGCAACCCGCGCCTGCTGTACCTGCACAGCGGGGTCGAGGCCTCCGCCTTCCTCGCCGAGGCCGACACCTCGGTCTACAAGTTTTTCCTGCCCCGCGAGGAGAAGCGCATCGGCAGCGTCTTCGGCTTCCGTCCCGGGACGGAGACCGCCCTGCAGGCCGACGCGGAGCTGGGGGATTACCGTGGCCTGCTCGAGAAGCTCCTGCTCGTCCATGCCCTCGGCGGGATGGGCACCGAGGTGGTCGCGGTCACCCCCGAGGGAATTGTGGTCGCCAAGCAGGTGCTGGGTGAACCGCTCCCGCAGGGCGCGGACACCTCCGGCTTCCTGCCGTCCGGCCTGATCGAGATCCCCTCGCGCTTCCTCCGCGCCAACCGCGACCACCCGCGCCTCTTCTTCCTTGCGGGCGAGCCCTGGCTCATCGCCGACCTGCACGCGCGGAACTTCGTCGTCGCGGCCGACGGCGTGCACCGCGTGATCGACCTTGTCGCCGCGCCGTGGCCGGCCGGCCTCCGCGCCGCCGACCCCCTGATGGCCGCCTGGCTCGAACGCGTCCGCCACGACCCCGCCGCGTCCGCCCTCCCCGGCGCCCGCGACGACGAGCTCTGAGCAGGCTCCGCCTCGGGCCGCGGCCGCAACGGGCTGGCCAACCCGGCGCCCATCTGTTCGCCTCGGACCGCCCTCCCCCGCGGCACTTCGCGCGCCGCCGTTGCCCCCCCCCGATGACCCCGCTCGAGCTCACGCGCCGCCACTTCCTCGGCCGGATGAACACCGGCCTCGCCGGCCTCGCGTTGTCCCGCCTGCTCACGCGCGACGCCGCCGCGGCGCCGGCCGGCGCGACGCACTTCGCGCCGCGCGCGCGCCAGGTGCTCCAGATCTTCTGCCCCGGCGCCGCGTCCCACGTGGACCTCTGGGACCACAAGCCGCTGCTCGCGCGCCACGCCGGCCAGCCGCTGCCGGGCGCGGAAGCCGAGGTCACGTTCCAGGGCCGCAACGGCAACCTGATGCCCTCGCCCTGGGCCTTCCGGCCCGCCGGCCGCAGCGGCAAGCCGATCTCCACCCTGCTCCCCGCCCTCGCGCGCCACGTCGACGACATCGCGTTCATCCACAGCATGACCGCGCGCACCAACACGCACGGCCCGGGCTGCATCGCGATGAACACCGGGTTCACCCGCGAGGGGTTCCCCAGCGCCGGCGCCTGGGTCAGCCACGCGCTCGGCTCGCTCAACGACAACCTGCCCACGTTCGTCGCGATGCCGGACATCCGCGGCGAGCCGCCCAACGGCAAGGCCAACTGGGGCCCCGGCTTCCTCCCCGCCCGCCACCAGGGCGTCCCGCTCGCCGCCCAGCTCCCGCTTCGCAACGCCGGCCGCCCGGCCGGGATCTCCGCCGCCGCCGACGCCGCCACGCGCGCCTTCCTCGACACGATGAACCGCGAGCACGCGCAGGCCCGGCCCGGCCACGACGAGCTCGGCGCCCGCATCTCCGCCTACGAGCTCGCCGCGCGGATGCAGCTCGCCGCCCCGGAAATCACCGACCTCGCCCGCGAACCCGCCCACGTCCACGCCCTCTACGGCACCGGCGACGCCAACCCGCTCAAGGCCGCCTACGCCCGCAACTGCCTCCTCGCCCGCCGCTTCCTCGAGCAGGGGGTCCGCTTCGTCAGCCTCTACTGCGCCTCCCGCGCCAGCGCCGTCGACGGCCTCCTCAACTGGGACGCGCACAAGACGCTCAAGGCCGACTACGAGCGCCACGCCCCGATCTTCGACGGCCCCACCGCCGCGCTGCTCACCGACCTCAAGCAGCGCGGACTCCTGCGCGACGTGCTCGTGGTCTGGTGCACGGAGTTCGGCCGCATGCCCACCCACCAGGAGGGCACCAGCGGCCGCGACCATAACCCGGACGCGTTCACCACGTGGCTGATGGGCGCCGGCGTGAAGGGCGGCGTCTCCCACGGCGCCACCGACGACTTCGGCCGCCGCGCCGCCGTCGACGTCGCCACGGTGTACGATTTCCACGCGACGCTGCTCCACCTGCTCGGCTTCGACCACGAGCGCCTCACCTTCTACCACAACGGGGCCAACCGCCGCCTCACCGACGTCCACGGGCACGTGATCCGCCCGGTCCTCGCGTGAACCCCGCCGGTCCCGCCTCCCCGCGCCGGCTCCCCCGGGCCGCGCTCCTCCTCCTCGCGGCGGCCGCCCCCGCCGCGGCCGACGAGGGGATCGCGTTCTTCGAGCAGAAGATCCGGCCCGTGCTGGTCGCGCACTGCCACGAATGCCACAGCGCGGAATCCGCGAAGCTCAAGGGCGGCCTCCGCCTCGACGTGAAGGCGGGCTGGCAGCGCGGCGGCGACAGCGGCCTGCCCGCCATCGTGCCCGGCCGGCCCGACGAGAGCCCGCTGCTGCAGGCGATGCGCCACGCGGATCCGGACTTCGCGATGCCGCCGCGCCAGCCCCGCCTGCCCGACGCGGTGATCGCCGACTTCGCCAGCTGGATCCGGCTCGGCGCCCCGGATCCGCGCACCGGGGACGCCGGCCCCGCGCGGCGCGCCGACCGGAACTGGTGGTCGCTCCAGCCGCTCGCGCGCGCCTTCGCCCACGACTCGATCGATGGCTTCATCGCCGCCCGGCTCGCGGAGCGGAACCTCCCCCTCAACCCGCCCGCCGACCCCCGGTCCCTCGTCCGCCGGATGAGTTACGACGTCACCGGCCTGCCGCCGACGGCGGAGGAGGTCGCCGCCTTCACCGCCGCCTTCGCCCGCGACGCCGACGCGGCCACCGCGGCCCTCGCCGACCGCTTGCTCGCCTCGCCGCGCTACGGGGAACGGTGGGGCCGGCACTGGCTCGACGTCGTGCGCTTCGGCGAGAGCAACGGCTTCGAGCGCAACTTCATCATCGATGACCTGTGGCCGTTCCGCGACTGGGTGATCCGGTCGCTCAACGCGGACCGGCCCTTCGACCGGTTCATCGTCGAGCACCTCGCGGGCGACGTCCTCGGCCGGGACCAGCCCGACGTCGAGGTGGGCAGCGCGTTCCTCGTCGCGGGGCCCTACGACGACGTGGGCAACCAGGATCCGGCGGCGAAGGCCGCGATCCGGGCCGCGACGCTCGACGACGTCGTGAGCACCACCGCGGGCGCGTTCCTCGGCCTCACGCTCGGGTGCGCGCGCTGCCACCACCACAAGTTCGACCCGATCCCGACGGAGGACTACTACCGCGTCCGGGCGGCGTTCGAGGGCGTGGAGCACGGCCGCCGCGTGATCGCGACCGCGGAGGAGCGGGCGGCGTTCACGGCCGCGACGGGCGAGCTCAACGCGGAGCTGGCGCGCCTGAATCGGGAGATCGACGCGCTCGACCGGACGATCGACCTGCGCGCCAAGGCGCTGCTGGCCGAGCGCCGTTTCCCGCGCCCGAAGATGGACCCGGTGCGCACCGAGGAGCCGTTTCCCGAGGTGGAGGCGCGCCACGTGCGCTTCGTCATCCGCCAAAACACGGAACAGCCGGGACGGGCCGTGGCGCGGTCACGCAGCCGGCTCACGACGCGCGGGGGCGGCCGCCTGACCGAGTTCGAGGTCTGGAGCGTCGACGGGCGCAACGTGGCGCTCGCGGCCCACGGTGGTCGCGCGGCGGGTGCGCGGGGCGCGGTCGCGGAGGATTTTCCGGAAGCCTATGGGCCGCAGCTCTGCATCGACGGCACTCACGGCGAGCAGTGGTTCATCGGCCAGCCCGCCGAACTCACGCTCACCTTCGCCCGCCCCGAGCGGATCGACCGCATCGTGTTCAGCAACAGCAAGGACGGCGGCCAGCCCGAGGGCCAGGCGCAGGGGGCGACGCCCTGCGAGTACGAGGTGCAGGTTTCGGCCGACGGCCAGGACTGGCGCACGGTCGCCTCCTCGGCGGACCGGGAGCCGTGGAGCGAGCGGGTCGGCTTGGAGCGCCTGCGTCCGGAGGTCATCACGCCGGAGGAGGAGGCCAGCCTCGCCAAGCTGGAGCGCGAGCGCGGACGCGTGCAGGCGCGGCTCAACCAGGTGCCGAAGCTCCCGCAGGTCTGGGCGGGGAAGTTCTCGCAGCCCGCCGAGGCGACGCGCGTCCACGTGGGTGGGGATCCCGGCAAACCCGGCGCGCCGGTCGCCCCGGCCAGCCTCGACGTGCTCGCGGGCGTCCTGCCCGGGTACGCGCTGCCGGTGGACGCGCCCGAGGGCGAACGGCGGCTGGCGCTCGCCCGCTGGATCACGGCCGAGGGCAATCCGCTCACGCCGCGCGTGCTCGCGAACCGCGTGTGGCAACACCACTTCGGGACGGGCCTCGTCGACACGCCGAGCGACTTCGGCTTCCTCGGTGGCGCGCCGTCGCACCCCGAGCTGCTCGACTTCCTCGCGCGCCGCCTGCTGCACCACGGCTGGCGGCTGAAGCCCCTGCACCGCGAGATCCTGCTCTCGCGCGCCTACCGCCAGAGCGCGGCCCACCGGCCGGAGGCGGCCGCCCTCGACCGGGACACCCGCCTGCTCTGGCGTTTCCCGCCCCGCCGCCTCGGGGCCGAGGAGCTCCGCGACACCCTCCTCGCCGTGTCCGGCCAGCTGCGCCTGGAACCGATGGGCGGACCCGGCTTCCGCCTCTTCCGGTACACGCAGAACAACGTCTCCACCTACTTCCCGCTCGATGCCCCCGGGCCCGAGACCTACCGCCGCGCGGTGTACCACCAGAACGCGCGCGCGAGCGTGGTCGACGTGCTCAGTGACTTCGACCTGCCCGACATCGCCTTCGCCGCGCCGCGCCGCGCCAGCACGACCACCCCGCTGCAGGCGCTGACGCTGCTCAACCACCGCTTCACGCTCGACCTCGCCGCCGCGTTCGCCGCCCGCCTCACCGGCCCCGATCCGGTGGGCGAGGCCTATGCCTTGGCCCTGCAGCGGCCGCCGTCCGCCGCCGAACGCGCGGGGGCGCAACGCCTGGTCGCCGAGCACGGGCTGGCCGCGTTCGGCCGCGCGCTCCTCAACGCGAGCGAGTTGCTCTATCTCGACTGATCCGGCGCGAAAGGGCTGGTCTCGCCGCAGCCGGCGGGCTTCGGTGACGGCGTGCGTCGGCTCACCGCATCCCTTAGCTCCCGTCGCTGGCGGCGGTCGGGCCTGCTGGCGGCCGCCGCGGCGCTCGCGGGCTGGCTCGCCCTGCGCCCGGCTCCCCCGTCGGAGCGGGCGCCGCAGGCCCCGCGCGGGGAGGGCGCGCGGCTCATCACGCCGCCGATCATCCCGTCCGCGGGACCGGAGTCGCTGTCCGCCGCTGCCGGGCGCCCGGAGACGCCGGTTCCGGCGGCCTTCCGGTTCGAGGAGCCGCCCGAGGCCGCCGCGCTCACCGCCGCCTTGCCTGCGCCCGCCCGCGCCGTGCGTTACGCGCGCGTCGACACCGCCTGGCTGGGCGGCAAGCAGTCCCCGTTCTGGCGCTCGCCCGGGCCCGGCCGCCTGCGCTTTCCGCTGCCGTCCGGCGGGGAACTGGAGGTGGTGCTCACCGGCACGGAACTGCTCGGCCCCGACCGGTGGATCGGGACCGGGGAACTCGCGGGCCGCGCGGGCGGGCGGGCGCGGTTCGCGTGGCACGCCGGGTTTTTCCACGCCGAGATCGACGACCCCGTGCTCGGCCGCTTCGTGCTCCGGCCGGCCACCGCCGCCCTCGCGCAGGTGTACCGCGTCGATCCCGCCCTCGTGCCCCCCTGCGGCGGGCAGCGCCGGTCGGAGCGGAGCGGCGCCGCCGCGCTTCCCGGTACGCCCGCGCGGGCCCTCGCGTTGCCCGAGAATCCCCAGCGCGCCGAGGTCCACGTGCTGATGGTCCACACGCCGGCCGTCCTGCCCACGCTCGCGGGCGCCGCGCGCACGGCCGCCCTGCAGGGCGCGTTCGACCTCGCGGTCAGCCGCGTCAACGCGACCCTCGAGGCGAGCCGCGTCACGGCCCGCGTGCGCCTCGTCGGGGTGCATGAGACCGCCTTCGACGAACAGGCGCCGGCGGCGAACCGCCTGCAGGACACGGCGCTGACGGCGCTCTATCAGCGGACCGACGGGCAGATGGACGACATCCACGCGGCGCGGGATGCGGCGGGCGCGGACGTCGTGTGCCTCGCCCTGGCCCGCAGCGACACCTCGAGCAGCGGCCTGAGTTTCCTGCTCGATGATCCCGAGGATCCGGGCAACGCGGACTTCGCGTTCTCGGTCGTCTGGTACGGCGCCGTCACCGGAACCACCGTGGTCGCGCACGAGCTCGGCCATGTGCTCGGCTGCGCGCACGACCGGGCCAACGCGCTGAGCGGCGCGGGGGCGTTCTCCTACAGTTATGGCCACCGCTTCACCGGGGCGGACGGACGGCAGTACCGCGACCTGATGTCGTACCCGCCGGGGGTGGAACTGGATTATTTCTCGAATCCCGAGGTGACCGCGCCGGCGCCGGCGTCGGCGCCCCTGGGGGTGGCGGCGGGGGAGCCGGGCGAGGCGGACAACGCGCGCACCATTGAGCAGACGGCGTTCTTCACCTCCACGTACCGCCTGCAGCGGGTGGCGCCGCCGGCGGGGCGCCTGATCAACGTGGCGACGCGCGCTCATGTCGGCACCGGCGACGAGGTCCTGATCGGCGGCTTCGTCGTGGCGGGGCCGCGGCCGCGGACTTTGCTCGTGCGCGCGGCGGGGCCGGCGCTCGGGCTGCTGGGGGTGAGCGGCGCGCTGGCCGATCCGCAGGTGCGCGTGTTCGCCGCGGTCACGGAAGTGGCGTTCAACGACGACTGGGGCGTGCCGGCGGGCGCCGGGGCCTCGCCGGGCGCGGCCCTCGCGGCGGCGGCGGCGCGCGCGGGGGCGTTTCCCTTTCCGGTGGGCAGCGCGGATGCGGCCGTGCTCGTGACCCTGCCCGCGGGCGCCTACTCCGCGGTGGTCGAGGGTGCGGCGGGGGCGACGGGCACGGGCCTGGTCGAGGCGTATGAGGTGGGCGCGGAGGAGACGCGCCTCGTGAACCTCGCGACGCGCGGCTACGCGGATCGGGCGGAGCGGCAGTTGGTGGCGGGATTCGTGGTGGAGGCGCCGCCGGGCGCGACGCGGCGCCTGCTCCTGCGGGTGCTGGGGCCGAGCTTGGCGCGGCCGCCGTTCAACCTGGGCGGCACGCTCGACGATCCGGAGCTGGAGTTGCGGGATGCGCGCGGCGCGCTGCTGCTGCGCAACGACGACTGGACGGGCGACGCCGAGGGCGGGGCGAGTCCGGAGAACGATTTCCGTCCGCGCGTGGCGACGCACGGCGAGCGGGCGCTGTTCGCGACGGGGCGGGCGCCGGGCAACCGCCGCGAGCCGGCGGTGCTGGTGGATCTGCCGGCGGGTGCGTACACGGTGATCGTGCGGCCCTTCGAGCTGCGCAGCGCGAACCCGCGGCTGGACCAGCCGGCCCTGCCCGGCGTGGGCATCGTGGAGGTCTACGAGATTGACTGAGAAAGGTGTTGGGGGCGGCTTGGTGTAGCCGGGGCATTTTGCCCTGGTCGTGAAGCCGAGCGTTCGTCGGGCGTAGCCCCTCGCGCCGGCGTGGCAGGCACGCTCGGCATCCCGGCCTGGGCGGCGCCCCAGCGACATCGAACCGCGGGGTGCGTGCCGGAGAAAGCCTCAGAACGAGTAGGTGCCCCGCACGGTCCACGAGTGGCGGACGCGGGGGAGGAGGTAGCGGACGATCACGCCGGGCGTCGCCGCGGAGTAGGGCAGCCGGTCCTCCTGGCCGAAGATGTTCTCCACGTTCAGCTGCAGGTCCAGCGCCTGCCCGCGGCGCAGCGCGAACCGCCGGCCGAGCATCCCGTTCCACACGATCGCGCTGCGGCCCAAGATCGGGGTGTCCCGGTTCGCCGCGTCGTAGCCGATCACCGCGGGGCCGCGGTAGTTCGCGCCCAGGCCGGCCCGCGCCCCGCGGAACACCCGCGGCGCGTCCGCCGCGAACCGGTAGCTGCTGAACGCGTTGAACGTGTGCTCGACGTGCGCGAAGGGCGACTTGCCCGTGCCCCGCAGGAACGGGTCCGCCACCGAAAGTCCGTACGCGTAAATGTCCGCGAACGTCGCCGGGTTGGTCACGAAGTCCCGCTGCGGCGTGCCGTCGCGGGCCCGCACGAACGTCGCGACCGCGGCCGGCGTGTCGTCGACCGGCGAGCGGTTGGTCGCCCAGTCCGCCTGCACGCCGGCGAGGAACGCCATCGAGTCGGACAGGATGTTGGCCTGCCGCAGCTGGTTGCGGGCGGCGTTGAGGGTGATGCTCCAGCCCGGGGTGAGGCGGCCGGTGATCTCCAGCTCGGTGCCGCGGCCCTCGAGGTCGGAGGCGTCGCGCGCCTGGGACTCGCCGTTGAGGAGCGTGATGCCGGCCGCGGTGACCGCCGCGGGCAGCGGCTGGCCCTTGGCGCGCAGGGTCGCGAGCACGGCGTTCGCCGCGGTCGAGATGCTGTTCTTGGGCGCGTTGAGCGACGGCTGGAACTGGTTGGCGCCGTCGGCGCGGTAGACGTTGAGGTTGGCCGAGAGCCGCCCGCCGAGCAGCATCAGCCGCACCCCGTAGTCCTGGCCGTCGCCCTCGATCGGCGGCAGCACGCGGCCGAAGATGTCCTTGAAGGCGCCCTGCGGGAACACGCTCTGCGACTGGTTGTAGGCCAGGCCGAGCCAGGGCAGGGCGGTGACGACGACGCCGAGGGTCTTGGTCGCGCCGTTGGAGACCGTGCGCGGCGCGTTCTCGAAGCGGTAGGGGCGGAGGAGCCACGCGTTGGTGGAGTTGGGCAGCCGGATGCCGCCGGCGTTGGCGTCCATCACCTCCGCGCGGTCGCGGCGATACCCGCCGGTGAGCACGACGCGGTCGCCCGCCCAGCGGCTCTGGAGGGCGAGCATCCCGCTGGTGTTCTTGGTGCCGACCCAGGGGTAGAGGGAGTTGTAGACGAACCCGGCCTTCATGCCGGGCGACTCGGGGATGGGGTTCGCCCAGGGGTCGAGCCCGCCGCGCACGCCGCCGGGGCGGTTGAACTCTAGGTAGGTGCGGCGGAGGATGACGTTGGTGGCGGAGTCGATGGGCTGGGTGTTGTTGGGGGCGAGGTTGAACTCGGCGATGTTGCCGTTGCCGAAGTAGCCGCGCTCCTTCTGCCACGCGGCGGCGAGGCTGTGGCGGCCGAGCCACGCGCGGCGGCGCGTCAGGTCGAGGTCGTACCCGACGGTGGCGCGCCAGGTCTCGCTGCGCTGGTCGAAGAGCTGGCGCACGGCCTGCGACTGCACGTAGGGCAGGCCGGCGAACGGGTTCGTCCGCGCGATGTCCGGCAGCAGCGTGCCGGGCAGGCGGCCGGCCGCGACGACGGAGTCGCCGTCCGCGAAGTACGCGCCGGGCAGCACGGGGTTGGGGTCGCCGACGGCGTTGGCGTTGCCCTGGGTGAAGCCGCGGAAGTAGGTGGTGCGCGCGTAGCCGAGCTCGATGTTGACGGGGCCGAGGCGCTGGTCGACGAAGACCGAGGCGAGCGTGTAGTCGTTGTCGGAGCTGCGGCCGGGGCCGGCGAGGTACGCGTTGGCCGGGATCACCTGCCCGTAGAACGGGTCGTCGACCGTCCCGCCCGAGGGCGCGGCGCCGCCACTGATCGTCTCGAAGAAGCCCGGGCCCTGCGTGCCGGTCAGGTCGGGCCGCATGTCCGCGCCGGTGGTCGAGAGCCGGAACGGCTGCGCGCGCACCTGCGGCGCGTAGACGGCCTGCAGGGTGTTGATGACCCGCAGCAGCGTGGGCGCGGGGTTGGTCGCGGGCTGCAGCGGGTTGGGGGCGCGGGGCGCACCGCTGAGCACCCAGCGCGAGTAGCCGAGGTCGGCCTGCGGGAAATTGCCGGGCGTGACCTGCTCGCGGATCATCCGCTCGACGCCCGTGCGCACCTGGGTCGACGCAAAGGGCTGCCAGGTCGCCGCGACCGCCACGCCCTTGGCCTTGAGACGCTCAAACTCGAACCAGCCGCCGCGCTCCTCCCACATCGCGTTGGTGCGGAGCGCGAGCCGGTCCTTGAGCAGCGGGAACGCGAAGTCGGCCTCGCTGCGCAGCTTCCCCCAGCGGCCCACCGTGAACTGCGCGGATTTCTGCCGGCCGTTGAGCACGGCCCGCTTGGAGTTCAGGTTGAAGGCACCGCCCGGCCGGCTCGCCCCGTAGAGGATCGAATTCGGCCCGCGGCTGACGTCCGCGCGGTCCACGTTGAAGCGGTCGTTGGCGAGGATGCCGCGGCTCTGCACCATGTTCGGCAGGTAATCGCGGGTGATGACGGACTCGGTGAACCCGCGGATCGAGGCGCGCACGTCCCACGCCTGCGCGAGCCCGCCGCCGGAGTCGGTGCGCTCGTTGTCGGAGCTCATCGCGAACTTCAGCATGTCCGCGACGTTCTCGGCCGCGATGTCGTCGAGGAAGTCCTTGGTCAGGACGGAGATCGCGGCGGGCGTGTGGAACAGCGACGCGTTCATCCGCGTGCCGGAGAGGGTGTTGGCGGCGCGGTAGCCCTCGTCGCCCTCGGTGGAGACGACGAAGGGGGAGAGTTGCACGGTGGAGCCGGCGGCGGGCGCGGGTTCCGCGGCGGGCAGGGCGGGCGCGAGGAAGGTCAGGACGGCAACGGCCGGGAGCCGCCGGGGGAGGGCGCGGAAGAGGGGCATCGGGGTGGGGTGGGGCGCGGGGCGCGACCCCAAGGCGGAGCGAACGGCGCGCGCGCGGGAGCGGCAACCGGAATGTGCGTGCGGCGGGGCCGACTCCAGCCGGCCGTCCCGGCTGTCGCCCCGGGCCATTCACGGGCGGACTCCGCCGCCGACCGGGCGATCAGGGGTCCGCCCGCGGATAGGTCTTCTCTCCGGCGGTGATGCGGAAGGGCAGGACATTGCCCGCGGGGGGCAGCGGGCAGGTCGAGAACGGCGTGAAGGCGCAGGGCGGGTTGTAGGCGCGGTTGAAGTCGAGGATCACCTTCCCGCCGACCGGCCGGTCGGCGTAGAGAAAACGGGCCGCCCCGTAGGTCTCGCGGCCGGTCGTCGCATCCGCGAACACGAAGAACAACGGCTCGTCGGGGCCCTCGTCGATCGCGAGCAGCTCGTGCGTCCGGCCGTCGCGCTGGAACACCGCCCGGCCCGGAGCCTTTTCGGGCGTGACCTGGCCGAGTACGTTCGTGACCGGCAGCTCCCGCGGCTCCGCGAAGGCCTCCCAAACAGCCTCGATCCGCCACGCGGCGTCCTCGGGAAAGGAGTCGATCCCCGCGAAGCCGGTGCGACGGGGCGAGGCGGTGTCGCGCACGCGCAGCGCGAGCCGGCCCCCGCGTTCGATGACGAAGCAACTCACGGTGCCGGCGGAGACCACCGTGGGGGTCCCGCTCGGGGTCTCGGGGACGAGCGCGACCTTGGTTGCCGGCCGCCCGTCCACGCGCGCCGAGGCGTCGGCGGGGACGAACGTGACCGTGTGGTCGGCCCCCAGCGTCACCGTGCCGAGGTGGTCCGGACCGGCGGCGAGGACGATCCCGTTGCCGGGCGCCCGTCCGACCGTGCTGGCGCCGGGGTGCAGGAAGTGCAGGCCGATGAGCGTCAGCCAGCCGTCGGGTGCGGTCAGCCGTTCGATCCGCCCGGCCCGCCACTCGGCCAGCGAGCCTGCGTTGCCAGGCGCGGCGGCGCGGCCGGGTCCGGCGGCGAGCACGAGCAGGAGGGTGGCGGCGAGCAGGGAAGGGCGCGGCATGGTGGCGGGGCGCGTTGGCGACGCCGCCCCACGGGCAAGGGGGCAGGCCGTCGTTCGCTGTCAATCCCCGTCCTCGCCCCGAAGGAGACGGGGAGCCGCCGCCACTAACGGTTTGACTCCCCGGCCGTCGCGCGGCGCCCCTTGAGGCGTCACTCCGCAGGTTTTCCCTCCCCATTCCTTCCCCGTTATGGCGACTACCCTCCGCCTGGCCCTCCTCCTGAGTTGCGTCCTCGCTGCCGTCCGGCTCCCCGCCCAGCCCGCCGCCCCCGGCGCGATCGAGGGCCGCGTCTTCGACGAGGGCCGCGGCGAATACCTCGAGCGCGCCCGCCTCGTCGTCGAAGGTACGCGCCTCGAGGCGTTTTCCGAGACCGGCGGCCGCTACCGCCTGACGGACGTGCCCGCGGGCGAGGCCCGGGTGCGGGTGTTCTTCACCGGCCTGCCCGAGCGCACGTTGAGCGTGACCGTCGCGCCCGGGCGGACCGCGCAGCTCGACATCACCTTTGGCGCCGCGGGCCGGGAACCGGCGGCGAAGGGCGGCGCGATCCGCCTCGACCAGTTCGTGGTCGCCACCTCCAAGGAGATGGACGGCGCCGCGATCGCGATCAACGAGCAGCGCTTCGCCCGCAACATCCTCAACGTCGTCGCCGCCGACGAGTTCGGCACCGTGGTCGACGGCACCCCGGGCGAGGTGATGAAGTTCCTCCCCGGCGTCACCCTCGACTACAGCGCGGGAGAGGCGCGGACGGTCTCGATGAACGGCGTGCCCGCCGCGAACGTGCCGATCACGGTGGGCGGCTTCGACCTCGCCAGCGCCGCGGGCAACGGCACCGGCCGCGTCACCAACCTCGACCAGTTCTCGGTCAACAGCATCTCGCGCATCGAGGTCCACCATTCGCCCACCCCGGAATCCAGCGGCTCCGCGCTCGCCGGCTCCGTGAATATGGTGCCCCGCTCGGCCTTCGAGCGCTCGCGCCCGCAGCACAACCTCAGCGTCTTCCTCACCCTCAAGGACGGCGACCGTCACTTCAACAAGACCCCCGGCCCGCTGAACCGGGAGACGCGCAAGGTCACCCCGGGCTTCAACTTCTCCTCGGTCGTGCCCGTGAACCGCCGCTTCGGGTTCACCCTCTCGGGCAACCACGTGGACCAGTACAGCTACGAGAACGTCGCCACCAGCACCTGGCGCGGCAACGGCTTCGCGACCAACGTGGCCGCCACGGCCTTGACCGGGCTGCCCGACACCACGCCGGACCGGCCGTACCTCACCGACTTCGCGCTGCGCGACAGCACCCGCGGCAACCGCGCCGATTCGGTCGGCACCACCGTCGATTACCGTCCCTACGCGAACGCCACGCTCTCGTTCTCCTTCCTCTGGAACTGGATCGGCGTGGTCCACAACAACCGCACCTTCTCCTTCTTCCTCAACCGCGTGCTGCCGGGGGAATGGGGCCCGACCTTCACCACCGGCGCGCCGCTTCCGGCCGGCACCGCGGGCACCCCGGGCGGCTTCGGCCCGGCCGGCGGTTTCGGCGAGGCGCGCATCAACGGCGGCGCCCAGGACTGGTACGGCACCACCTACACGCCCTCGCTCGTCTGGCGCCACGACGGCCCCGTCTGGAAAATGGACGCCGGCCTCGGCTTCTCGCGCGCCAGCCTCCACACGCGCAACGTCGACAAGGGCTTCTTCGGGGCCACCCAGGCCCGCCGCACCGGCGTGCGAGTCTCGTTTGCCGACATCTTCTACCTGCGGCCCAACACGATCACCGTCACCGGCGCGGAGGGCCAGCCGGTCGATCCCTACCGGCTGGAAAACTACGCCCTCGACACCGCCAACGGGGTGGTGCGCGACTCGTTCGACCTCAAGCGCAGCGCGCGCCTCAACGTCCGCCGCGACTTTTCCGTGCGCGGCGTGCCCGTCTCGCTGAAGACGGGCGCCGAGATCCGCAGCCTGGAACGTGACCTGCGCGCGACGACCGACACCTACACCTTCGTCGGCCGCGACGGCGTGAACAGCTTCGCGGCCAACGCCCCGCTCCGTGGCGACGACCAGGCGGGGATCGTGCTCGACGAGGCGTTCTCCCAGCGCGTGGGCGCCTACGGCTTCCCGCGTATCCAGTGGATCTCCAACGACGACTACTACGATCTCTACCGCGCGAACCCGGCCTACTTCACCACCAACGCCAACACGAACTACCGCGCCGCCATCGGCGCCTCGAAGTACGCCCGCGAGGTGATCTCCGCGGCCTATCTCCGGAGCGACGTCGCGTTCCTCAATCGCCGGCTGCAGTTCGTGGGCGGCCTGCGCGCTGAGCAGACCAACCTCTCCGCGCAGGGCCCGCTGACCGAACCTTCGTTGAACTTCCAGCGCGACGCGGCCGGCAACGTCGTCCCGCGCCGCGACGCCGCCGGCAACATCCTGCGGAACGCCGCCGGCGCGCCGCTCCCGGCGCTGATCGTGCCGACCACGGACGCCCTTGGCCTGTCGAAGCTCACCTACCTCGACCGCGGCCAGAACACGCGGAAGGAATACCTGCGGCTCTTCCCGAACCTCAATGTGAGCTACCTGCTCCGCGAGAACCTCACCGCGCGCTACGCCTACTACCAGAGCGTGGGCCGGCCCGACTTCAACCAGTACGCCGGCGGCCTCACCCTGCCCGACACCTCCGTGCCGGTGACCTCGGGCACGGTGATCTCGGTGAACAACGCCGGGATCAAGGCGTGGAGCGCGGAGACCCACAAGGTCCGGCTCGAGTACTACTTCGAGCGGGTGGGCACGATCACCGTCGGCGCCTTCCGCCGCGATTTCCGCAACTTCTTCGGGAGCGTGCGCTTCCCCGCGACGCCGGAGTTCCTCGCGCTCTACGACCTCGATCCCGACGAGTACGGGATGTACGACGTCTCCACCAACCACAACCTGGCGTCGACGGTGCGGATGACGGGCCTCGAGTTCGACTACAAGCAGGCGCTCACCTTCCTGCCCGGCTGGGCGCGCGGCGTGCAGGTCTTCGCCAACGCGAGCGCGCTCCGGGCGACCGGCGACGGCGCGGCCAACTTCGCCGGCTTCATCCCGCGCAGCGGCAGCTGGGGCTGGAGCCTCACCCGCCCGAAGTACGTCCTGCGGATGAACTGGAACTACCGCGGGGCGCAGCGCCGCGGCCTCATCGCCACCGGCCGGAGCATCGAGCCCAACACCTACAACTGGGGTTCCAAGCGCCTCTACCTCGACGTCAATGCGGACTACGTGCTGAGTCGGCGCTTCACCCTGTTCGGCAGCATGCGCAACATCCACAACCAGACGGAGGACTCGAAGGTGTACGGCCCGAACACGCCCGCCTACGCGCGGTTCCGCCAGCGCGTCGACTACGGGTCCGCGTGGACCTTCGGGTTGAGAGGGACGTTCTGATCGTTCGGCTACGCTTAGGACAGGCCCCTTCGACTCCGCTCAGGGCCGACCCTTCGAAGGCGCTTAGGACCGGCCCCTTCTGTTAAGGGATGGCCACATCACATCGGCGCCGCGTTGACGCACCTCCGCCCCGGAGCACGCTCGCGCCGTCCTGCGCTCCGCCCCGCCACCGCTGACCCAACCCCCGTCCCATGCGGCGACTCCGCCAACCGCGGGCGCGGTACTGGCGGCGCTCGCGGGGCTGCGTCCAGGGACCTCCTGCTGCCCCGGCACGCTCGCCCGCCGGCTGGGCACGACCCCCGCTACCCTCCGGCCGATCCTCGCGCCGCTCGCCGCCGCCGGCCGCGTCCGGATCACCCAGCAGGGCCGCCCGCGCGACCTCGCCACCCTCCGCGGCCCCTATCGCCTCGCCGCGGCGCCGTAGCCGGGGACGCGGGCGCCCGGGGCGGCGCGGGACTTTCGCCCGCCGCGCCCCGGCAACCCCCCGCGACTCCCGCCTCGTCACCGCGGTGGAAATCCGCCCACACTCTTCCAATCCCACCCCGACCCCCATGAGCTCCTGCCCGCTCCCGCCCATCGCCCCTCCCGCCCGCCGTGCCCTCCTCCTCTGCGGGCTCCTCGGCCTCCTCCTCGCCGCCGCGGCCCCCGCCGCCACGCCGCCGAACCTCCTCGTGATTTACGCCGATGACCTCGGCTGGGGCGAACTCGGCTGCCAGGGCGGCAAGGACATCCCCACGCCCAACATCGACGCGATCGCCCGCGCCGGCATCCGCTTCACCAGCGGCTACGTCGCCGCCACCTACTGCAGCCCCTCCCGCGCCGGGCTCCTCACCGGGCGCTACCCCACGCGCTTCGGCCACGAGTTCAACAGCGTCGCCAACGTCACCGGCCTCCGCCTCGACCAGCGCACGATCGCCGACCGCCTCAAGGAACTCGGCTACGCCAGCGCCACGGTCGGCAAATGGCACCTCGGCGGCGGCCCGGAGTACCGGCCCACCCGCCGCGGCTTCGACGAGTTCTACGGGACCCTCGCCAACACGCCCTTCTTCCAGCCCCGCAGCTTCGTCGACTCGCGGGTCTCCGACGACGTGCGCGCCGTCACCGACCCCGCCTTCTACACGACCGACGCCTACACCGACCGCGCGATCGACTGGCTCGAGCGGAACCGGAGCCGCCGCTGGTTCCTCTACCTGCCGTACAACGCGCAGCACGCGCCGCTCGAGGCGCCGGCCCGGTACCTGGCGCGCTTCCCCGGCATCACCGACCCGCAGCGGAAGCTGTTCGCCGCGATGATGGCGGCGATGGACGACGGCGTCGGCCGCGTGCTGGCCAAGGTCCGGGCGCTCGGCCAGGAGGAGAACACGATCATCTTCTTCATCGCCGACAACGGCGGGCCGACCCAGAGCACGACCTCGTCCAACGGCCCGTTGCGCGGCTTCAAGATGACGACCTACGAGGGCGGGCCGCGCGTGCCGTTCCTCGCGCAGTGGAAGGGCACCTGGCCGGCCGGCAAGGTCTACGACCATCCGGTGATGAACCTCGACGTGCTGCCGACGATCCTCGCCGCCGCGGGCGGGCGCCTCGAGGCGGGGGCGCAGGTGGACGGCGTGGACCTGACGCCGTACGTCACCGGCCGGAATCCCGGGCGGCCGCATGAGGTGCTCTACTGGCGCTACGGCCCGCAGTGGGCGATCCGGCAGGGTGACATGAAGCTGGTCGTTTCCCGGGGCGGCAGCGGGCGGCCGGAGCTCTACAACCTGGCCGACGACCTCGGGGAGTCGCGCGACCTCGCCGCGGCGCAGCCGGCCAAGGTGAAGGAGCTGCAGGCGCTCTGGGACCGGTGGAGCGCGGCGCAGGCGCCCGCGAGCGCGCCCGACGTGCCGGCGACCAAGACCGGCAAGAAGAAGGGCGCGAAGCAGAAGCAGGCGAAGGACTGAGCCGACGGAGTCCGGCGGCCGCGCGCCGCGGGCGGCGAAAGCCTTTGGTCTGCCCCGACCGGGGCGGCGCGCCCCGGCACCATCGATCCGCGGGGCTTCTTGCCGGGCGGCAGGCCCCGTTACCTCGGGGTCCGGCGTACGCGGGTCCGGTGTAGCCGGGGAATCCTTCCCCGGTAAACGCAGACCGAACCCAAGCCTGCGCCGCGATCCTGCACGCCAACGAAGGTGCTTTCGTCCGCCCGACCGGGGCACGATGCCCCGGCTACATCGATCCGCGGGGTTTCTGGCCGGGAGGCAGACCTTGGCACCTCGGTCCGGTGTAGCCGGGGAATCCTTCCCCGGTCCGTGGCGGCGGAAGCCAAGTGGGCGGAGCGATCCGCTTCCGGGTCGAAGGTGTTTTCGGCTGCGGGTACCGGGGCAGGCTGCCCCGGCGACATCAAACCCCGGCTCCAACGCGCCGCCGCCTTCCGGGCTCGCCACGAGCGCGGATCACTGATTTCCCCGGGCGTCGCGCGAGGGTGGCCCGCCCGTTTTCCCGGATGATTGCCCTCGCCGCGCTATCCCCTTTGCCCGCACCTGCACCCAACCCACCCGCTCCCGCCCTGCCCGTGAAAAACCGCCCCTTTCTCTCCCTGCTGGCCCTCGGGCTGCTGACCGGCGCCACCGCCCCCGGCGCCGCCCCGACCCCCGCCCAGCCCACCGAGGTGCTGCAACTCGAGGCCTTCAACGTCTCCGGCTCCCTCATCGCGGGCGCCAGCACGTTCACCTCGCCCACGCCGGTGCTCGTGGTCAGCCACGAGAACCTGCTCGCGGTGGCGCCGATGAACCTGGCCGACGGCCTGAAGCAGCTCCCCTCGATCGCCCCCGGCGGCGGCCAGACGGTCGGCGGCGGCACCGGCAACAACAGCGCCAACTTCCTCAACCTCCGCGGCCTCGGCGTCGCCCGCACCCTCACGCTGCTCGACGGCCGGCGCTTCACGCCCAGCGGCCCCACCGGGCAGATCGACGTGAACCTCATCCCGCAGGGGCTCGTGGACCGCGTCGACGTCGTCAACGGCGGCGCCTCCGCCACCTACGGCTCCGATGCCGTCGGCGGCGTGATCAACTTCGTCCTCAACAAGGAGTTCACCGGCTTCAAGTCCGACGTGGTCTGGGGCCAAGCGCAGCGGGGCGACAACCGGGAGTACAAAGGGATGGTCACCTACGGCACGCCTTACCTGAACGGCCGCGGCCACCTCGTCTTCAGCGGCGAGTACGCGGTCAGCAAGGGCGTCAACGGCGACGCGCGGGACTTCCGCCGCCGCGAGCCGAACCAGATCCCCGAGCCCGGCAACACGACCAAGCTCGTGCGCGCCGAGGACATCCGCTCCCCCTTCACGCCCGGCGGCCTGATCGTCAACGGCGTCGGCGGCACGGCCGCCAACAACGCCCAGCTCCGCGGCCTCCAGTTCGGCCCGGGCGGCGCCGCGCGCCCCTACGACTACGGCACGCTCTCGACCACCATCGGCACCACCAACGGGTTCCAGAGCGGCGGCGATGGCTTCCGCATCGGCACCTCCCAGGAGATCGTCCGCCCGCTCACGCGGAAGAACCTGTTCCTGCGCTCCGATTTCAAGCTGCTCCCCCACGTCACGCTCTTCGTCGAGGGGTCCTACGGCGCCACCCGGATGCGGGTGCAGAACAGCCCCACCACCCACCTGCTCACGATCCAGCGCGACAACGCCTTCCTCGCCCGGGCCGCGCCGGAACTCGTGGCGCGGATGACCACGCTCGGGGTCACGGCCTTCACGATGAACCGCCTCACCCTCGAGGCCGGCCTGACGCACTCCGACGTCCGCGACGAGAATCGCCGCGCGCTCCTCGGCGCCCTCGTCCGCCTCGGTGGGTGGACCTGGGAGACCTCCTACCAGTGGGGCCGGAACGACATCAGCATCCCGGTCTCGAACAACCTGATCACCGCCCGGATGGCGGTGGCGGCGGACGCGGTGCTGGTGGGCGGGCAGATCGTGCCCCGCGCGGCGGCGGCGAACCCCGGCAGCGTGGCGTTCGATCCGTT
>JAIXQE010000037.1 GCA_027485815.1 Opitutaceae bacterium | reverse complement strand
GGCGAGGGGCTCCTTCAGGGCGGCCGCCCAGCGGGTGTAGCCCTCCTCGCGCGGATGGAGGAAATCGGGCATCACCGCGGCCGGCAGGGTGCCGTCGGCAGCGAGGAAAGTGGCGTTGAGGTCGAGGAAGGTCACGTGGCGGCCGTCGGCCAACGGGGCGAGGCCGCGGTTGATCTCGTTGACCTGGAGGCGCTGCGGGTGGTCCGGGCGCTCGCCGCGGGGGAATACCGCCAGCAGCAGCACGCGGGCCTCCGGCAGGCGCCGGCGGAGTTGCCCGACGATCGCCTGCACCCCCGTGACGGTCTCGGCGGGCGTGTTGCGCGCCGTGGTGCCGTCGCGTTCGAAGCCCGTGTTGTTGGTCCCGATCATGAGCACGACGACGCGCGGCCGGATCCCCTCGAGCGTGCCGTGTTCGATGCGCCAGAGCACGTGCTGCGTGCGGTCGCCACCGATGCCGAAGTTTGCCGCGCGGAGCGGCGCGATCTCGCGGTCCCAGACCGCCTTGCCGCCGTTGGGGCCCGGGCGGCGCCAGCCGTCGGTGATGGAGTCACCGAGGAACAGCACGTCGACCGCGCCGCGGGCGGCCTCGGCGACGAAGCCCTCGTGGCGCTTGATCCACGCGGCATCGCGCGGAGCCGGCTGAATGGCGGGGTTGGCCGCGGCCGGCAGGGCCAGCGCGGCGAGGAGCGGGAGGAGGCGGAGGGAGCGCACGGGGTCAGAAGTTGAACTGGTCGATGTTGGCGCGGTTGAAGATGAACGGCTGGCCGAGGAGGATCTGGTCCCCCTTGACCTCGTAGCTGGCGCCCGCGGCGGTGCGGAACGTGGTGGCGCCCGGCTGCAGCGCGCCCCGCGCGAGGGCGACGGCCGCCTCGACCGTTAGCGCGCCGAGGTCCTCGGTCTTCCAGAGGATGACGCTGTCGGTGACGCCGTCCTTCACGTAGCGGCGGTTCTCGTTGGGGAGGCCGAGGCCGATGACCTTCACCTGGCCCGCCTTGCCGGCCTGCTTCACCGCCTCGGCGGCGCCGGGGACCGCGGGGGAGCAGATGTTCATCAGCAGGCGCAGGTTCGGGTGGGCGCTCATCAGCGTGGTGGCCTCGGCCTGGGCCTTGTCCTTCTGGTCGTCGCAGGGCCGGACCGCGACCAGCTTCATCTTCGGGTACTTCTCGGCGAGGCGGGCGCGGATGTGCTTCAGCCATTCCTGCATGTTCGAGGCCGTGAGGGTGGAGAGGATGACGGCAAACTCGCCCTCGGCGTTGGTCAGGCGGGCGGCCTCGTCCATCAGCGTGTGCCCAATGCCCTCGGGGGTGGCCTGGTTGACGAAGAAGGCGCGGGCGTCGGGCAGGGCGTCGGCGTCGTAGGTGATGACCTTGATCCCGCGGGCCTGGGCCTTGCGCAGGGCGGTCGAGATGCCCTCGCGGTTCTCGCAGGCGGCGGCGATCACGTCCACCCCGAGGGTGATCCAGTTCTCGATGATCTCGTTCTGCTTGGCGGGATCGGTGTCGGTGGGGCCGTCGAAGAGCAGTTCCACGCCGAGGGCGCGGGCGGCCTTTTCGGCGCCGGCGCGGCAGGAGATGAAGTAGGCGTTGCCCTTGGACTTGGGCAGGAGGGCCACGGTGAGGCGCTTGCCGCCGCCGCCGGCGTCGCGGGCGGCTTCAGGGGCGCGGCCGCAGCCGGCGAGGAACACGAGGCCGCAGAGGAGGAGGGAGAGGGCGGGCTTGATCATCAGGGGGAGGGAGGGGGGGTCGCGCGGGCGCGCCGCGCGGCCCATAGTTTTGGGCCGGTGCCGGCGGCCAAGGCAAGCAGGAGGAGCGCGCCGGTCAGCAGTCCCGCCACCTCGCGGGGCTGGCGCGCGTGCACGAGCCCGTTGTTCAGGATCGCGAGCGCGGCGACGCCGAGGAGCGTGCCGTGGACGGAGCCCCGGCCGCCGAAGATGCTGGTGCCGCCGAGGACGACGGCGGTGATCGCGAGCAGCTCGTAGCCGGTGCCGGCGTCGGCGCGGGCCTGCCCGAGCCGGGCGGTGTAGATGACCGCGGCGAGGGCCGCGATCGTGCCGGAGAGCACGTACACTGCGGCCAGCTGCCGGCCCGCGGGCAGGCCGGCGTAGCGCGCCCCTTCCGGCGCGAAGCCCTGGGCCCGGCAGGCGCGGCCGAAGGTGGTGCGGTGCACGAGCAGCCAGACCGCGATCGCGACCGCGGCGAAGAGCCAGGCCTGCGTGGGGAGCCCGAGCCAGCGTTCCTGGCCGAGGAACAGGAAGGCCGAGGGGAAGTTGGTGAACGTGTCCGCGCCCCGCGTGATCGCCTCCGCCAGGCCGCGGAACAGCGAGTAGGTGCCGAGCGTGACGATGAGGGGCGGCAGGCGCAGGCCGGCGATGAGGGTGGCGTTGAGGCCTCCGGCGAGGGCGCCAAGCACGAGCGTGCAGCCCGCGGCGGCGGCCGGGTCCAGCCCGGCGTCGCGCCACAGCTTGCCGAAGAGCACCGCGCAGAGGCCGAGGAGCGAGCCGACCGAGAGGTCGATGCCGCCGGTGAGGATCACGGGCGTCATCGCAAGGGCGAGCAGGCCGATCTCGGCGGAGTGGCGCAGTAGGTCGAACGAGTTCTCGAGGGTGCCGAAGCGGGGCCCGAGCGCATGGAAGCACAGCCACTCGAGGACGACGACGGCCAGCAGCACGGTCTCGTGCCGGAGGGCGGGGCGGGGGACGGTGGGGGACGGCGACATCAGGCGGGGCGGCGGCGGGCGCCTTCGGCGGCCACGGCGAGGAGGATGATCGCGCCCTGGATCGCCTTCTCCCAGTGGGCCTCGATCCGCAGGTGGGTCAGCGCGGGCCCCACCGTCGCCAGCAGCAGCAGCCCCAGCAGCACGCCGGCCAAGCGGCCACGGCCACCGGCGATCGCGACGCCACCCACGACGACGGCGGCGATCGCCTTCAGTTCGAGGCCCGTGCCCGACTTCGGGTCCACCTGCGGGGACTGGATGACATTCATCAGCGCGGCGAGCGCGGTGAGGGCGCCGGCGGCGGTGAAGGCACCGAAGGTGACGGCCCCGGGGCGGATGCCCGCCAGCCGGGCCGCCTCGGCGTCCGAGCCCACCGCGTAGAGGTGACGACCAGCCGCGAGGTGGCGGGCCGCCAGCGCGAGCAGGGTGAGCAGCGCCAGCGCGGTGGCGAGGAGGGTCCATTGGCCGGCGGTCTGGCCGAGGCCCAGCCATTGCAGGCCGTCGGGCAGGTTCACGAAGGCGCCCTGCCGCCACCACCGCAGCCCCTCGCGCCAGGTGACCATCGTCGCGAGGGTCACCACGATCGAGGGCAAGCCGAGGCCGGCGACGAGGAAGCCGTTGAGCGCCCCCAGCGCGGTCCCGAGCGCGAGCGCGGCGGTGGCGACCGCGGCGGGCGGCCAGCCTTCGGCGGCGAGCAGTCCGGCGACAACGCTGACGACGGCGAACTGGGAGCCGCTGGAGATGTCGATCTGCCGGCAAACGATGACCATCGCCGCCCCGCAGGCCACGAGCAGCACCGGGGCCTCGCGCGCCGCGAGGGAGAGGAGGGGCTGGGGGGCGAAGAACCCGGGGGCGAACGCTGCCAGCGCGGCCAGCAGGGCGGCCAAGGCGAGGCCCACCGAGAGTTCCCGGGGCCAGGCCTTCATCGGGCGGCCTCCGTCGCGCGGCCGAGCGCCGCGGCCATCACCGCGTCGGGGGCCGCGCCGCCCGGCAGCAGGGTGGTGAGGGTGCCGCCGCGCATGACCCCGATCCGGTCGCTCATCCCGATCACCTCCGGCAGGTCGCTGGAGATGAGCAGCACCGCGAGGCCTTGGCCGGCGAGGCCCCGGATCAGGCGGTGGATCTCAGCCTTGGCGCCGATGTCGACCCCCTGGGTGGGTTCGTCGAGCAGGAGGACCTGCGGGCCGGTGGCCAGCCAGCGGGCGAGCGCGACCTTCTGCTGGTTCCCGCCGGAGAGGCTGCCCGCGGGGGCGAAGGGTCCGCCGCAGCGGATCCCGAGGTCGCGGATGAAGTCCTCGGCGAGCCGGCGCTCGGCCGCGGGGCGCAGCCAGCCGCCGGGGAACAGGCGGCGGTGGCTCGCGAGGGAGGCGTTGTGGGCGAGCGGCAGGTCCAAGATCACGCCGTGGCGCCGGCGATCCTCCGGGACGTACGCGAAGCCCAGCTGGACGGCTTCCCGCGGGCTCCGGGGCCGCACGATCCGGCCCCGCAGTTCGATGGTCCCCGCGTCCGCCGGGGTGAGTCCGAACAGGATGCGGGCCAGTTCCGTGCGGCCGGCGCCCACGAGGCCCGCGAGGCCGAGGATTTCCCCGGCGTGGAGGTCGAAGCTCACGTCCCGCACGCCGGCGTCGCGGCGGCCGAGGCCGCGCACCCGCAGCACGGCGTCGCCGGGCGGGTGTTCCGCGGGTGGGTAGGGTTGCGCGACCTCCCGGCCCACCATCAGGCGGATCAACTCGGGTTCGGTGAGGCCGGCGGCGGGCCGGGTGCCGACGCTCTCGCCGTCGCGGAGCACGGTGACGCGGTCCGCGAGGGCGAAGATCTCCTCCAGGCGGTGGGTGATGTAGATCACGCCGGTGCCCTGGGCGCGGAGTTCGCGCACCACGCCGTGCAGCCGCGTCTGCTCCGTTTGGGTGAGGGCGGCCGTGGGCTCGTCCATGATCACGATCCGCGCGCCGGCGCCGAGGGCGCAGGCGATCTCGACGAGCTGCTGCTCGGGCATCGAGAGGTCGCGGACCTCTCGGCGCGGGTCGAGCGGGGCGCCGACGCGGGCGAGCAGGGTGGTGGCGCGCCGGTGCCGGGCCGGCCAGTCGAGGCGCCGAAGGGGGCCGCCGGTCTCGAGGCGGAGGGCGAGGTTCTCGGCGATGGAGAGGTCGGGGAAGAGGGCGGGTTGCTGATAGATGCAGGCGATGCCGAGGCGCTGCGCCGTGCGGGGGTCGAGCGGGCCGGCGGGGCGGCCGTCGACGGTGATGGTGCCGCCGTCGGGGCGGTGGGCGCCGGTGACGATCCGGATGAGCGTGCTCTTGCCGGCGCCGTTCTCCCCGAGGAGGGCGTGGACTTCGCCGGCCCGCAGGTCGAAGTCGACGCCCCGGAGCGCGCGGGCGCCGCCGAACGACTTGGTCAGGCGGCGCAATTCGAGGAGCGGGGCGGACATCGGGGGCGGGACGGTCGGTGATGGCGCGGGTGGGCGGCGCGGGCCAGAGAAAAGGCCCGCGGCCGCGGCGCGATCCCCGCCGGGTTGGACAGTCCAGCGGACCGCGGGTGCGGGGTTGCGCTGCGCCGTGGTCTCTGAACCATCGCCGCCCGATGAGCGCCGCCCCCGAATCGTGGCTTGATCTCCTGCCCTTCCGCCGCCGGCTCGCGCGGGAAAACCGGCGCCTGCGGGACGAGGTGGCGCGGCTGCGCGCGGAGCAGGCGGAGTGGGCGCGGTTCTTCCCGCCAGGGCACTTCTATTCCCCGCTCCCGTCGCGGGCGGAGGTGGCCGAGGTGTTCGCCCGCGGGCTGGCGGGCCCGCCTTTTCCGGGGATCGACCTGAACGAGGCGGCCCAGCTGGAGCGGCTGGAGCGGTTCGCGGCGTGGTATCCGGAGCAGCCGTTTCCGGAGCAGCCGGACCCGGCGCGGCGCTTCCACCTCGCGAACCCCTCCTATGGGCACTTTGACGCGATCATGCTCTACGGGATGCTGCGGGAGGCGCAGCCGCGGCGGGTGATCGAGGTCGGGTCCGGCTTCAGTTCGGCCGCGATGCTGGACCTCAACGACCGGGTGTTCGGGGGGCGGATCGAATTCACCTTCATCGACCCCGACATGCGCCGGCTGCGGCCGCTGCTGCGGCCGGACGACGCGGCCCGCTGCACGCTGGTCGAGCGGCGGGTGCAGGAGGTGCCGCTCGCGACCTTCGCGGCGCTGCGGGAGAATGACGTGCTGTTCATCGACTCCTCCCACGTCAGCAAGGTGGGCAGCGACGTGAACCGGCTTTACCTCGAGGTGCTGCCGGCGCTCGCGCCGGGGGTGCTCGTGCACATCCACGACGTCGCCGGCAACCTCGAGTATCCGCGGGAGTGGTTCGACGAGGGGCGCGCGTGGAACGAGCAGTACCTGCTGCGTGCGTTCCTGATGCACAACGCGGCCTGGCGGATCGAGCTCTTCACGGGGCTGCTATTCAACGCGCGGCACGAGTGGTTCCGGGAACGGATGCCCCTGTGCGCCCGGGGCGGCGGCGGGCAGCTTTGGCTCCGCCGGATTTCTCCCTGACGGCGGGCGCGGCTCCGGCCGCGCCGTCCCGTCCGGCAACTGCAGGCGAAAGATGCTGCCGCGGGGCGAGCGCGGCTCGTGCTCCAGGCGGCCGCCCAGGGCGCGGAGGTAGGCCTTGGTGATGGCCAGGCCCAGCCCGAAGCCGCCGCTCGCGCGCGCGCGCGCCCGATCCGTCCGGTAGAAGCGTCCCATCAGATGCTGGCGATCCTCCTGACTGATGCCCGGACCTTCGTCCGCGACCTCGATCACCACGCTCCCGGGCGCCTTCCGGCTGGAGACGCGCACCTCCGAATCCGGGGGGCCGTACTTGATCGCGTTGTCGATCAGGTTTTGCAGGGCTTGACGGAGGATCACCGGATCCGTCCGGAGCTCGAGGCCCGCCCCCACGACCACCAGGCGCTGGTCCTTCTGTTCGGCGAGGATGCCGAGTTCCTGGGCGCAGGCGCCGAGCAGTTCGTCGAGCGCGACGGGCGCGGGATGCAGCGCCTCGCCGCGGCCCTCCGCGCTGGCGAGTTGAAGCAGGCGTTGCACCAGCTGCTGCAGGCGCTGCGCCTCCTCGAGCATGGAGGCGATGATGTCCCGGTACTCCTCCTCCGAGCGCCCCCGCCGCAGGCCCACCTCGCCCACGCTGCGCAGCGTGGTCAGCGGGGTGCGGAGCTCGTGCGAGGCGTCCGCCACGAAGCGGTCCAGCGCCTCGAAGGAGTTCTGCAGCCGGTCCAGCGTGACGTTGAACACGCCGGCGAGGCGCCCCAGCTCGTCGTGCGGGTTCGCGACTGGCAGGCGCCGCCCGAGGTCTTCCGCGGAGATGCGCTGCGCCTCGTCCGCCATCCGGTCGAGGGGCAGCAGCCAGCGCCGGGTGAAGAAGTAACCGCCCGCGACCAGCAGCGCCACGACCACGGGGAGCGCGGCGATGATGATGAGCTGGAGGTCCGGCAGCGCGTCGGCGTGCGGCTGGTGCACCCGGATGAGGCGCAGCAGCCAGGGCCCCGGGGCGCCCGGTACCGTGAAGGGCACGGTGAGCGTGCGGAGCCGCAGGTCGGGGGCGACCGGGAAGACGCTGATCGTGCCGGGGGCCGCGAGGCGGTTCGGGGGCGGCAGCTGGAGGTTGCGGTTCTCGGACAAGGGCCAGCGGCGGACCACCAGGCCGCCGCGGTCGTCCCACAGTTCGAACCACGGGTGCTCGGTGACATCGACCGGGCCGCGGGTGAGCTCCTGCCCCTGCCAGCGGAGGGAGGGACCTTCGGCCGCCTGCAGGCTGCGCTCCACCGCCGCGAGGTCCTGCCGCAGCTGGTGGTCGAGGGGGCGGGCGAGGCGCACCGCCACGAACGTGTAGAGCGTCGCGGAAAACAGGGCCACCAGGCCCGTGCCGCCAACCGCGTACCAGAGCGCCAGCCGGGAACGGACGGTCAGCCGCGACCACCACGCGACCACGCGGTCCGCCAGCGGGGTCACGGGGTCAGCCGCTCCATCTTGTAGCCGATCCCGCGCTGCGTGTGGATGAGGCGCTCGACCCCCGGGAAATCGACCTTCTTGCGCAGGCGCATCATCTGCACGTCGATGACGTTGTCCAGGGAGGTCATCCGGTGGACCTGCTTCCAGACGTCGCGCTCGAGCATCTCGCGGGTCACGGTCTGCCCCTGGCTGCGCATCAGGTATTCGAGGACGTCGACCTCGCGCGGGGTGAGGCGGATCTCCTGGCCGGCGCGCACGGCGATGCGGGCCCGGGTGTCGAGCTGCAGGTCGCCGCACTGCAGGTTGCGGCCCGCGGCCCAGTTCGGGCGGCGCAGGAGCGCGCGGCAGCGGGCGATCAGCTCCGCGAAGGCGAACGGCTTCGGCAGGTAGTCGTCGGCCCCGTTGTCCAGCCCGAGCAGCCGGTCCGTCAGCGTGCCGCGGGCGGTGAGCATCAGCACTGGCGTGGTCCGACCGGAGGCGCGGATGCGGCGCAACACCTCCAAGCCGTCGAGGTCCGGCAGCATCCAGTCGAGCACGATGAGGTCCGCCGGTTCCCCCTGGGCCAGCCGCAGGCCGGAGGCGCCCTCGGCCGCGCTCTGCACCTGCCAGCCCTCCAAGGTCATTCCCTCGACGATCGAGTCGCGGGTCTTGCCCTCGTCCTCGACGAGGAGTACGCGCGGGGGTTTCATCACATCCGTGGCGGCCATGGGGCTCAGGGCGGTTGGCGTATGCTCCGGCTCGGCGGTGGAAACGCAATCCCTCTGATATTTCCTGTCAGCCGCCGGTGCGGCCCTGGAGCGCCAGCGCCTCGAGGCGCCCGCGGTAGCGCGCGCCGATGACGGCGGGGGCGAAGCGCGCGGCGATGGTCGCCCGGGCGGCGGCGCCGAGCCGCGCGGCCAGCGCCGCGTCAGCGGCCAGGCGGCGCAGGTGGCCGGCGGCGGCGGCGACGTCGGGATCGGCCCAGGTGCCGCCGCGGGCGTACGGGCCGTGGGAGGCGTCGAGCGTGACCAGACGCGCGGGCACCGGGCAGCCGTTGGCGGGGGTGACGAATTCCGCGGTCGCGGACCAGTCGGTGCTGACGACCGGCTTGCCGAGGTGCATGCATTCCGCGACGGCGAGGCCGAAGCCCTCGGAGCGGTGGAGGGAGAGCAGGCAGTCACACGCGGCCTCGAGCGCATAGAGGTCGGCGCGCGACAGGGTGGCCGTGAGGAGCACGGCCCCGGGCAGTTGCCGCAGCTCGGCCTCGAGCGCGGCGAAGTCGGCCTCGTTGCCGGCGACGTTGTGGACCTTGACCACGAGGCCCGCGGCGCGCGGATCGAGGCTCGCCTCCCGGAAGGCGGCGATCGCGCCCCGCGGGTTCTTGCGGGCGGCGTAGGAGTTCAGGTCGAACAACGTCAGGGCGAGGAACTTATCCGCCGGCAGGCCGAATCGCCGCCGCAGTTCCGCCCGCGGCTCCGGCGGCGGGGCGAAGGCGATGGCGTGCGGGAAGGTCAGCACCGGGAGGGGGCACTTCTCGCGCACCGCCGCCGCGGTGAAGTCGCTCGGGCACCAGATCTCGTCGAAGTACGCGAAGGAGGGCAGCCACGCGTCGGGAAACTCCGGCAGTTCCCACGCGAAGTAACCGATGTTGTAACGCCCGGCGCGGAAGCCGCGGCCGTGGTGATGGTCGATCTCCGCCGCGGCCGGCGGATCGACGTGGAACACGTTCACCGGATGCGGGTTCCCCGGCCCGAGCCGCGCGGCGTAGGTGTCGTCCCCGAGGCGGTTCCGGCAATTGAGCCGCAGGGGCACCAGGGCCGACGCCAGCCCGGCGGCGTCCGCGGCGCGGACCATGCAGCGGGCGGATTCGCCGACGCCCAGGTCGGCGGTGAGGAAGCCGACGATGTTGAGGCCCGGCCGCAGGTGCCGGCGCACGGCGGCGCGGGGGAAGACGGCGTCGGGCCGGCCGAAGTCGCAGAGGGATTCCCCGTCCGCCGCGCGGAGGGCGACCAGCCGCAGTTGCCGGTTGCGGCGCTGGGCGCGGAAGCGCTGCCACGCCGGCAGGCCCGTGAGGCGGCCGGCCCACGCGAGGGCGTTGGTCACGCGGTTGCCCGTCAGTTCGAGGGTCAGCTCGACTTCCTCGCCCGCGGGCAGGGTGAGGGGGAGGGTCCAGTCGCCGGGTTCGCCCGGCGGCAGTTCCCCCGCGGGGCGGTCGTTGATCCGCACGCGAAGCCCGGGTTGTCCGCATTCGAGCCCGCGGAGTTCCGGGTGCGTGCGGCGTCGGCCGTGGAGGGTGACCGAGGTCGGGCCCGCGGGCTTGCGGAAACGCAGGACGGCAGTCTCGCGCAGCCAGGCGGAGGCGAGGTCGAAATCGTCCCAGAGCAGCCCCGCGTGGGCGAAGGGCCGCGGGCGGGCGGCGGAGGGCGGGGGGGCGCGGAAAGGCATCGGTCGGGCGGAGCGAAGGAAGCGCCGGCCGATTTGGCAAAGCTTTCCCCGATGTCAGTTCGTGGCACTTGCGGTGGTTGGGCGGGGAGCGCCGACGAGTTCGCCGACTGCGGCGCGCGATGGTTTCGGGGTGCACCCGCCGGCGAACTCTGCTTCACCTCCGCCGGCGATGAACACCGACGAGTACGTGAAGCTGGCCGAAGTGGAGGACGGGATGTGGTATTTCCGCTCCCTGCACGCGCACGTCGACCGGGAGCTGTCCGGCTGGGTGCCGCCCGGGGGCGCGGTCCTCGATGCCGGCTGCGGCACCGGCGGCCTGATCCTGCGGCTGCGGGCGCGGCATCCGGACTGGACCCTCGCGGGCATCGATTTCATGCCGCTCGCCTGCACGCTGGCCCAGCGGCGCTGCGGCCCGGCCGTCGACGTGCGCGAGGCCTCCGTCACGGCGCTGCCGTTCCCCGACGCGAGCTTCGACGCGGTGGTGTCGGCGGACGTGGTCTGCCAGGTGACGGATCCGGAGGTGGCGGCGGCGGAGTTTTTCCGCGTCCTGCGGCCGGGCGGACGGGTGATGATCAACGTGCCGGCCTACCGGTGGATGTGGTCGTACCATGACGATTCGTGCCAGACGAAGCACCGGTACACGCGGCCGGAGGTGGCGGCGCTGCTGCGCGGGGCCGGCTTCACCGGGGTGAGCACGACGCACTGGAACGCGCTGCCGTTCCCGGCGGTATGGGCGAAGCGCAAGGTGTTCCGGCGTCCGGAGGACACGAGCGATGTCCGGGCGTACCCTCCGGTGGTCGAGGGCGTCTGCGGCGCGTTGATGGCCGCGGAGCACGCTTGGCTCGACCTTGGCGGGCGATGGGCGTGGGGCACGTCGGTGCTGGGGGTGGGCGGGAAGCCCGTCTGAACCGGCCGCGCGCCGCCCCATGGAAGTCTGGCTCATCGCCCTGCTGCTCGCGGCGCACCTCGCCTTCTGGGGCGCCGGGCTGGCTTGGCTGGCGATGCCGCGGCGCTGGCGCGCGTTCTGGCCGCTGCTGGTGCCGGCCGCCGGGTTCGGCCTGCAGTCGGCGGTCGTCTGGTGGGGCGCGGCGGCGGGGGCGGCGGGCACCGACGCCTACGGACGTTGGGCGCAACTGCTCCCGGCGGCGCTGCTGGCCGTGGCGCTGGCCCGCGGCGGCGCGCGGCGGATGGCGCGGGAGGTCGCGCGGGTCGGGATCGTGCTGGGGCTGGGGGGACTGGTCGTTGTGGCGGCGGCCGGTGCGGTCGCGGCCGGCGGCGCGGGCGCCACGACGGTTTCGCTGGGAAGCTGCGACGCCGCGGACTACGGCGCGGGCGCGCGGGTCCTGCAGGAATTCGCCCGGACGGAGCGCGGCGGCTTTTTCGGGCAGCACGAGGTGGTCGCGATCCTCTCGGTCGACAACTTCTTCGATTACTGGCTCCGGCTGAACCATTTCACGCCCGCGGCGCTGCTGGCGCTCAACGCGACCCTGCTCGGGCGGGCGCCGCACGCGCTGGCGACGGTGCACACGGGGCTGCTGCTCGCGGCGCTGGTGCCGGCGGCCTTCTGGGCGGCGCGGGCCCTGTTCGGGCAACGTGGGGCGCTGGCGCTGGTCGTGGCCGCCGCGGCCGCCGCGAGCCCGCTGTGGTGGTACGCGGTGGCGCACGTCGCCCCCGGCCAGCTGCTCGCGGCGCAGGCGCTCGTCTGGGTGACGTGGGCCGGCGTCGTGCAGGTCCGCCGGCGGAGTGCGTGGGCCGGGGCGCCGCTGCTGGGGCTGGCGTTCTGGCTGGTCGCGGGGGCGTACAACTTCCTGCTGCCGGCGGTCCTGCTGCCGGCCGGCCTGCACGCGGCCTGGGCGCTGCGCGGCCCGGGGGCCGTCGGGCGCGGCGTGCGGTGGGCGGCGGCGATGCTCGCGCCGCTGGCGGCCGTCGCGCTGGCTTTCCCGGCGCGGTTCGCGGGGTACGCGGAGCGGCTCACGCTGCTGCAGACGCACGACTTCGGCTGGCGCATCCCGGCGCTGACGCCCGAAGGTTGGATGGGGCTGGTCGGCGGCACCGATCTGGCGGCATGGCCCGCCGTCTCGGTGCGGGTGTGCCTGGCGGCGGGAATGGTTGCGCTCTGGGGTGCCGCGGGGCTGGCCTTGGTCCGGCGTCGTCCGGCCGCGCTGGCGTTGCCGCTGGCGGTGCTGGCGCCGGTGGTCGCCGGTTACGTGCTCCTGCAGGTCCGCGGCGCGTGGTGGGGCACGAACGCCAGCTACGACGCCTATAAGCTGCTGGCGGTGTTCTACCCGCTCCTCCTGCCGGTCCTGTGGTCGTGGGCGGCGCTCCGGCAGGGCGGGGGGCCGTTGCGGTGGGTCAGCGTCTCCGCGTTGGTCGTGACCGTGCTCGCGGGCGGCACCTTCGCCTCGGCCCGCATCCTGGCCGCGCTCGCCGGCGCCCCGCTGCGGGTGACGCCGGAACTGGCGGCCCTGCGGGCGGCGGAGGACCGGCCGGAGCTCGCGGGGGGCGTCAACCTGCTCGTGCCCGACATGTGGTCGCGCCTCTGGGCCAACGCCTTCCTGCTGCGCCGGCCGCAGTACTTCGAGTCCCACACCTACGAGGCCCGCCGCGACACGCCGCTGCGGGGCGCGTGGGACCTGCAGGGCGGGGTGGTGGGGGCCGGCTCCCCGGAGCAGGGGCGCCGGGAACTCTCGCCCCGCTTCGCGCTGGTCCCGGCCGGCGGCTGGCGCGCCACCGCCACCCGTGGCTGGTTTCCCGTCGAACAGGCGCCGGCGGGCGGACGACCGTGGCAGTGGACCGGCCGGGAGGCGGAGATCGAGGTCCGCAACCCGGGTGACACGGCGGTGCCCGTCACGTTCACGCTGCGGGCCCGCGGCTGGGGGGATCGCGTGCTGACCCTCCGCGCCGCTGACGGATCCGCCACCGGCGCGGCGCTCGCCCTCGGCGACGCGGAAACCGAGCTGGTCTGGCGCGACCTGCGGGCCCCGCCGGGCGTCTCCCGCTGGGTGCTCGCCTCCGCGCAACCCGCGCGCCCTGCGGGCGGGTCGGATCCGCGCGAACTCGCGGTGCAGGTCTTTCGGCTCACGGTGGCCGCAGCGGGGCGTTGACGCCCCTCCCGGCCGCCCCCTTCCTCACGCCCGCATGGCCCCGCCGCCGAACCTGCGCCGCACCTACGCCGGCCGCCGCGTCCTCATCACGGGCGGCCTCGGCTTCATCGGCTCCAACCTCGCCCGCGCCCTCGTCGGCCTCGGCGCCCGGGTCGCGATCGTCGACAGCCTGGTGCCGGAATACGGCGGCAACCGGCGGAACCTGGCGGGCATCGCCGCGCGCGTGCGCGTGCACCTGGCCGACGTGCGTGACTGGCCCCGCCTGCCGGAGCTGATCCGCGGCCAGGACTTCCTCTTCAACCTCGCGGGGCAGACGAGCCACATGGACTCGATGACGGATCCGCAGACGGACCTGGACATCAACTGCCGGGCGCAGCTCGCGATCCTCGAGGCCTGCCGCCAGCACAACCCCGGGATCCGCATCGTCTTCGCCAGCACGCGGCAGATCTACGGCCGGCCGGACTACCTTCCCGTCGACGAACTCCACCCGCTGCGGCCGGTCGACGTGAACGGCATCAACAAGCTGGCGGGCGAGTCGTTTCACCTGTTGTACTCGCGCGTCCACGGGATCGCGGCCACGGCGCTGCGGCTGACCAACACCATCGGACCGCGGATGCGGGTGCGGGACGCGCGGCAGACGTTCGTCGGGGTCTGGATCCGCCGGCTGGTGGAGGGCGAGCCGTTCGAGGTCTGGGGCGGGGAGCAGTGGCGGGACTTCACCTACGTGGACGACGCGGTGGACGCGTTCCTGCTGGCCGCGGCGCGGCCCGAGGCGGTGGGCGAGATCTTCAACCTGGGCGGCCCGCCGCGCGTCACCCTCGCGCACCTCGCGGAGCTGCTGGTCGAGCTGAACGGCGGCGGCTCCTTCGTGGTGCGGGCCTTCCCGTCCGACCGGCGGAAGATCGACATCGGCGACTACTACGCGGACGACCGCCGGATCCGGCGGCGCCTCGGCTGGCGGCCGCGCGTCGACTTGCGCACGGCCCTCGCGCGCACGCTCGCCTATTACCGGAAGGAGCTGCGGCATTACGTCTGACGCCGGCCGCCGCCTGACCAACCGGCCAGCAACCCGGACTTGCGCCGCGGGGACCTTTGGCGGCTAATCGCGCGATGGCAGCCCCGGCCCTGAGCTTCGTGATCCCCCTCTACCGCAGCGCGGAGACGATCGCGACGGTCGTGCGGGAGATCGAGGCGATGGAGATCCCGGGCGGGCACGAGATCGTCCTGGTGCACGACGGCAGCGGCGAGGAGACCAGCCGCGTCGCGCGGGAACTGGTGCGGACCGCGCGGGTCCCCGTCACGCTGGTCGAGCACGCGCGCAACTTCGGCGAGCACAACGCGGTCCTGACGGGCTGGCGGCACGCGCGGGGAGCGCACCTCGTCAACCTGGACGACGATGGCCAAAACCCGCCGGCCGAGGCCGTGCGCCTGTGGCGCCACGCCTGCGCCACCGGCCTCGACGTGGTCTTCGGTCACTACGAGGACAAGCGCCACGCCGCCTGGCGGAACCTCGGCAGCTGGTTCACGAACCGGATGACGGACTGGGCGCTCGACAAGCCGGCCGGCTTCTACCTGTCCAGCTTCCGGTGCGTGAGCGCCTTCGCGGCGCGACAAGTGACGGGTTACGCGGGGCCCTATCCCTACCTTGACGGCCTGCTGCTGCAGGTGACCCAGCGGATCGGCTCGATCCAGGTGCGCCACGAGGACCGCAAGGCGGGGCGCAGTACCTACACCTTTGGGCGGCTCGTGCGGCTCTGGCTGAGCGCGTGGGTCAACTTCTCCCTGTTGCCGCTGCGCCTCGCCACCGCGCTGGGCCTGTGCGTCGCGGCGCTGGGGCTGGTGGCGCTCGGCACGATCGCGTGGCTCTGGATCCGGGGCATCGGCCCGGAGTACGGCTGGGGTTGGACGATGTCCGTGATGCTCATCTTTTCGGGCACGCAGCTGGTGATGCTCGGCCTGATCGGGGAGTACGTGGGCCGGATGTTCATCGCGGTGAACCAGCGCCCGCAGGCGGTGGTGCGCGAGGTGCTCGTCTCGCCGCCTCAGGCGTCCTGACCGCAGATCGCGTCCCAGCGCTCGAACTCGCGCTGCATCGCCCGGGCGACGCGCAGCCCGGCTTCCGGCGGCGGCGCGCGCCGCAGGCCGGCGAGGAAGGTGGCCGTCCGCAGGGTGATGAGGTAGTCCTGCGGGTCGGGTTGGAGCCAGGCTTCGGCGAGTTGGGCGCGGCACCACGGCACCAGGCTGTCGGCGAGCAGCTGCTCCCGCCACCGCAGGGCGAGGCGCCGCGAGTTCTGTTCGTCGCGCGCCTTCCGGCCCGGGGAACTGCTCACGTGGTGCCGGACCACGCTGCGCAGCGCGACGGCGTTGACGCGGCCGGCGGCGCGCGCGCGGTAGCCGAGGTCGATGTCCTCGCCGCCGTTGACGTAGCCCTCGTCGAAGCCGCCCAACTCCTCCCAGAGCGCGCGCGAAAGCAGGAGGCACGCTCCGGTGACGGCCGGCATGATCCGCACGCCTTGGCGGCGGGCGGCGCGGGCGCGGGGCAGCACCCGGGTGTGGACGGGTTTGCCTTGGGGCGTCAGCTCGAGGCCGGCGTGATCGACCGCGCCGGTGGCGGCGTCGAGCTGGACGTTGCCCACCAGTCCGGCCCGGGCGCCCAGGTGGCGGTGCGCCGCGAGCAGGGGCTCGAGCCAGCCGGGGAGCAGCACGAGGTCGTTGTTCAGGAGCAGCAGGAGCTCGCCGCGGGCGAGGGCGGCGGCGCGGTTGTTGCTGACGGCGAACCCCCGGTTGCCCTCGTTGACCAGGATCCGCAGCGGCAGCCAGCCGGGGGGCGGCCGGGCCGCGATCTCCTCCAGCCAGGCCGGGGTGCCGTCGGTGCTCCCGTCGTCGATCAGGAGCAGTTCCGCGGCGAGGCCCGGGGGAAGCGTGGCGTGCAGGCTGGCCAGCATCGCCCGCGTCAGCCCGAGGCAGTTGTGCAGGGGCACGATGAGGCTGAGCCGGGGCGGGGGGGCTTCCGGCGGCGGTGCGGAACGGCAGGGGAGGAGGCGCATCAGCCGGGCGGGGACGACCGAGGTATCTCGGCTCCGGCGGCGGTGCTCAACCCCTGATTCCTGACAAGGCTGGCATTCAGGCGCCCAGCACCACCCGGCGCAGGTAGGCGCCGTAGGAGGACTTGCCGAGCCGGGTCACGTTGGCCTCGAGGGTGGCGCGGTCGATCCAGCCCTGGCGCCAGGCGATCTCCTCGAGGCAGGCGATCTTCAAGCCCTGCCGGTTCTCGATCACGGAAACGAACTGGCCGGCCTCGAGCAGCGAGTCGTGCGTGCCGGTGTCGAGCCAGGCGGTGCCGCGGCCGAGGAGCTCCACGTGGAGGCGCCCCGCCTCGAGGTAGAGGCGATTGAGGTCCGTGATCTCGAGTTCGCCGCGGGCCGAGGGCCGGAGGCTGCGCGCGCGCGCCACGACCTCCGCGTCGTAGAAGTATATTCCGGGGATGGCGTAGTTCGACTTGGGTTGCGCCGGCTTTTCCTCGAGGGAGACGACGCGTCCGTCTGGGGCGAACTCCACCACGCCGTAGCTGCGGGGATCGGCCACGTGGTAGCCGAAGATCGTGGCGCCGTCCTGGCGGAGGGATGCCCGCTCGAGGGATTTCACGAGGTCGTGGCCGTAGAACAGGTTGTCGCCGAGCACCAGGGCGGCCGGCTCGTCGCGCAGGAACCCGGTGTCGCCCGCGATGTGGAAGGCCTGCGCCAGGCCTTCCGGCCGGGCCTGTTCCGCGTACGAGAACTTCACCCCGAAGGCCGAGCCGTCGCCGAGCAGGCGGCGGAAGAGGGGCAGGTCGGCGGGGGTCGAGATGATCAGGATCTCGCGGATGCCGGAGAGCATCAGCACCGACAGCGGGTAGTACACCATCGGCTTGTCGTACACCGGCATCAGCTGCTTGGAGACCGCCACCGTGAGCGGGTAGAGGCGCGTGCCGGAGCCGCCGGCGAGGACGATGCCCTTGCGGGAGGTGAAGGGCGGGCGGGAGGAGGAGGGCGGGACCGGGCTCATCGGGAAGGGCGCGACCGGGGTTCAGGACTTCGCGCCGAGGCGTTCGCGCGCGTAGCGGTTGGCGGTGATGTCGGCGGCCCAGCTCCGGTGGGTCAGGTACCAGTCGACGGTCTTCTCGATGCCGGTGGCGAAGGACTCGCGGGGCGCCCAGCCGAGCTCGCGCTGGAGCTTGGCGCAGTTGATCGCGTACCGGCGGTCGTGGCCGGGGCGATCCGCGACGTAGGTGATCTGCTCCGCGTAGGAGCGGCCGTCGGCGCGCGGCGCCTTGCGGTCGAGCAGGGCGCAGATGGTGCGCACGATCTCGAGGTTCGGTTTCTCGTTCAGGCCGCCGATGTTGTAGGTCTCGCCCGTGCGTCCGCGCTGCAGCACCAGCCAGATGGCCGCCGCGTGGTCCTCGACGTAGAGCCAGTCGCGGATCTGCTGGCCGTCGCCGTAGACGGGCAGCGGCTTCCCCTCGAGGGCGTTGAGGATCATCAGCGGGATCAGCTTCTCCGGGAAGTGGTACGGCCCGTAGTTGTTCGAACAGTTGGTCGTCAGCGTCGGCAGCTGGAAGGTGTGCTGGTAGCTGCGGACGAGGTGGTCGCTGGCCGCCTTCGAGGCGGCGTACGGGGAATTGGGGGCGAACGGCGTCTCCTCGGTGAACGCCGGGTCGGTCGGCGTGAGCGTGCCGTACACCTCGTCGGTGGAGACGTGCAGGAAACGGAAGGCGGCGCGGCGCGGCTCCGGCAGGCGGGTCCAGTGCTGGCGCGCGGCGTTGAGCAGGCGGAGGGTGCCGACGACGTTGGTCTGCACGAACGGCTCCGGTGAATCGATCGAGCGGTCGACGTGGGACTCGGCCGCGAAGTTCACCACGGCGTCGATGGCGTGCTCCGCCAGCAGGCGGGCCACGAGGGCGGCGTCACCGATGTCGCCGTGCGCGAAGGTGTAGCGCGGATCCCCCGCGAGGTCGGCGAGGTTGGCCGGGTTGCCCGCGTAGGTGAGGGCGTCGAGGTTGACCAGTCGGCGCAGGGGCGAGCCGGCCTCGAGCAGCCGCTGCCGGATGAAGTTGCTGCCGATGAAGCCGCAGCCGCCGGTGACGAGGAGGTTCATGGTGGGAAAGGAAGGTGGGTTAGCCCTCGAGCACCTGGCCCAGGCTCTCCCGCCAGTCGGGCAGGCGCAGGCCGAAGACGCGCTCGAGTTTGGTGGTGTCGAGGACCGAGTAGGCCGGCCGGCGCGCGGGCGTGGGGTACTCGGCGGTGGTGATGGCGCGGACTTCGCGGCAGCGGCGGCGGTCCGCCGGCACCGCGTCGATGATGGCGCGGGCGAACTCGTGCCAGGTTGTCCGGCCTGAGGCGCAGAGGTGGTAGGTGCCGGTGACGGCGCGCGCGTCCTCCCGGGTGTGCAGGCAGCGGAGGGCGTGCGCGGTCGCCTCGGCGATCATCCGCGACCAGGTGGGGCAGCCGTGCTGGTCGGCGACGACGCGGACCTCGTCCCGCTCGCGGGCCAGGCGCTGCATCGTGAGGAGGAAATTGGCGCCCCGGTTCCCGTAGACCCAGCAGAGGCGGAAGATGAGGTGGTTGCCGCCGGCGGCGCGCACGGCCTCCTCCCCCGCGAGCTTGGTGCGGCCGTAGGCGCCGAGTGGACCGGTCGGATCGTCCTCGGTGTAGGGCGTGGCCTGCGTGCCGGCGAAGACGTAGTCGGTGGAATAATGCACCAGCAGGGCGCCGCGGCGGGCGGCCTCGGTGGCCATCACCCCGGGCGCGTCGGCGTTGATCCGGGTGGCGAGCGCGGTCTCAGTCTCCGCCTTGTCCACCGCGGTGTAGGCGGCGGCATTGACGATCACGTCGGGCGCTGCGGCGGCGATCACCCGGCGGATCGCCTCCGGATCCGCGAGGTCGGCCCCGGCGCGGCCGACGCAGGTGACGTCGGCCATCGGCGCGAGGGTGCGGCGGAGCTCCCAGGCGACCTGGCCCTGCGCACCGAAGAGGAGGAGGCGTTTCCGGGGCATCGCGTTCAGAACAATTTTTCCGGCGGGAGGTCCCGCAGCAGCGGGGCGCGCGCGTCGCGGGCCGAGAGCAGCGGGGCGGTGACCGGCCAGGGGATCCCGACCGCCGGATCATCCCAGCGGAAGCCGATCTCGTCCTTCGGCGCATACAGCGCGGTGCACTTGTAGTGGAAGAGCGCGTGCTCGCCGGTGACCACGAAGCCGTGGGCGAAGCCGGGCGGCACCCAGAACTGACGCTTGTTCTCGGCGGAGAGCGTCACGCCCATCCAGCGCCCGAAGGTCGGCGATCCGCGCCGCAGGTCGACCGCGACGTCCCAGACCTCGCCTTGCCAGACCGACACGAGCTTGCCCTGCGGCGACGGGTTCTGGGCGTGCATCCCGCGCAGGGTGCCGCGGCCGGAGAAGGAGAAGTTGTCCTGCACGAACTCCGCCGTGATTCCGGCCTCGCGATAGCGTTCCAGATTGTAGGACTCGACGAAGAATCCCCGGGCATCCCCGAACACCTTGGGTTCGAGGATCAGCGGGCCCTCGATCTCACCGCGGATGACGTTCACCGGCGCGCCTCCGTTCCGAGGGCCGGGTTCATGGGGGACGAAGGGGAGAGGGCTCGAGGCGACATCGGCGGCGGCGGGAATCCGGGTTGAAAAGAGATTGCAATAAAGGCGCGGGAGCGGGTCGGCCGACAAGGCTTTTCCCGGGTGAAACCCTCCCGCGTGCGCGGCGGACGCTACGTAGCGCGGCGGCCGGTCACTTCCGCCGGTAATCGCCGCGGCTGAAGTACTTCTCGAGCCACACGTAGGCGCAGATGAAGAAGTAGCGGCTCCCCATCTCCTTGATCTTCAGCTTCGCGACGCCGTGCTTCCGGTTGCGCCAGGAGATCGGCGTGATCGCGTAGGTGTAGCCCCGCACGATCGCCTTCAGCGGCAGTTCCACGGTGAGGTTGAAGTGCGGCGCGAGGAAGGGGCGGCAGCCGTCGATGACCGGCCGGCGGTAGGCCTTGAAGGCGTTGGTCGTGTCGTTGAGCGGCAGGCGGAACGCGATCCGCACCAGCAGGTTCGCGATCCGGTTCACCAGCAGCTTCACCCGCGGGTAATCGATGACGCGCCCACCGCTCACGAACCGGCTGCCGAACGCGCAGTCGTGGCCGGCGGCGAGCAGGTGCCAGTACTTCACCGCGTCGGCCGGGTCGTCGGAGGCGTCCGCCATCATGATGACCACGGCGTCGCCCCGGCTGTGGTCGAGACCCCAGATCACGGCGCGGCCGAAGCCGTGGGCGCCGCTGGCGTTGCGCGTCGGGGCGAGGGAGGGGATCTCCCGGCGGAGTTCCTCCAGGACCGCCCACGTGCGGTCCTGGCTGCCATCATCGACCACCACGATCTCGTGCGGGACGCCCGCCCGACCGAAGGTGTCCGCGATCGCGCGGAGGGTGGCGGGCAGCGATTCCTCCTCGTCGCGCGCGGGGATGACGACGGACAGCAGGGAGAGCGGGGCGTGGGGTGGCATCGGGCTCAGAGGGGCGCGGAGAGCTCGAGCCAGTCGGGATGGGCCTCGGCGTGGGCGGCGATCTCGGCGCAGATGTCCGCCCGGGAGGTCGTGGGCGCCCAGTGCCACAGGCGACGGGCCTTGCCCGCATCGAGCACCAGCCAGGGCAGGTCAAAGGGTCGGGGGGTCGGATCGGCCGCGACGGGATGGTCGCCGAGGCGCTCCCGGCACCAGTCGCTCAGCTGGCGCAGCGAGCAGGCGGAGGCGGTGCCCCCGGAGAAGTTGGCGACGCGGTCGGCGGCCGGCAGGACGGGGGCGGCGAACTGGCGCTCGAGGGCGGGGACGAGGTCGCGGGGGTGCAGGCAGTCGCGCGTCTGGTGGCCGTGGCCGTCAAAGCCGAGGAAGCGCAGGGGGCGGCGCCGGCGCCACGAGTGGATCCAGTAGGAGAAGATCCCCTGGTCCGCGCGGCCGAACTGGCCGGCGCCCGCGAGCACGCCGCAGCGGTTGATGAAGACGGGGAGGTTGAAGGCCTCCCCGTATTCGAGGGCGAGGGCCTCGCTGGCGAGCTTGGTGGCGCCGTAGAGAGAAAGCGGCGCCGTGGTGGGGAAGTCCTCGGTGATGCCCGCCGGCCCGAAACCGGGACCGTGGGCGTCGGGCGCGGGCGCGAAGGCCCGGTCGCGCACGACGAGGGGCAGCCGGGTGAGGGGCGTGATCCCGTACACCCGGCTCGTGCTCAGCAAGATGAAGCCGGCGCGGTGGGCCTTGGCGTACTCGAGGAGGTTCACCGTGCCGCCGAGGTTGTGTTCGACCAGCTGCCGCGAGCTCGTGCGCCCGTCGACCCCGGCCAGCACGCTCGGGTTCGCCGCGGCGTCGATCACCCAGTCGGCGGCGGGCAGCGTCTCCAGATCGCTGGCCGCCCGCAGGTCCCCGTGGAAGAGCTTCACCCCGAGGCGGCGCAGGGCGTCCCGGTTGGCCTCGCTGCCGGGGCGGATGAAGTTGTCGAATCCGCAAAGGGTGTGGCCGGCCCCGCGCTCCGCGAAGGTGCGCGCGAGCGTGCTGCCCACGAAGCCGCAGATGCCGGAGATGAGGATGCGCACCGCGCGAGTGAGGCGGAAAACCGGCCCGCGGTGAAGGCCGATCTGGCCGGGCCCTTGACGGTTCCGCGGCGCTGCCGTTGGCTCGGCGGCGATGAGCTCCCTGCGCGGCGACTACAAGGCGGTCTGGAATTCCCTCTCCGGCTCCAAGACCGACGCGTACCTGGTGGTCTCCGGCTACACCGACGAGGACAAGTTCCACGCCGACGCGGAGGACACGCTCGACATCCTGCGCGCCACGGTGGGCATTCGCCCGGAGGACGTGTTCCTTGAGATCGGTTGCGGCGTCGGCCGCGTGGGCCGGGTGCTGTCCCCCTTCGTGCGCGAGTGGATCGGCTGCGACGTCTCCGCCAACATGCTGCGGATCGCCGGGCGCCGGCTCCTCGGCCTGCCGAACGTCCGGCTGCAGGAGGTTTCCGGGTACGACCTGCGTCCGATCCCCGATGCCTCGGTCGACGTGGTCTACACCACGGTGGTGTTCATGCATCTGGAGGAGTGGGACCGCTACAACTACATCCTCGAGGCGATGCGGATCCTGCGCCCGGGCGGGCGCTTCTACTGCGACAATGTCGACCTCGCCTCGCCCGCGGGCTGGGCGGTCTTCGAGGAGAGCCGGCTGCGCTTCCCGCCGGGCCAACGGCCGGCGCAGATCTCGAAGTGCTCCACGCAGCCCGAGATCGAGACGTTCCTACGGCGCGCGGGGTTCGCGGACGTCCGGGTCGCCGGCCGGCTCGACTTCTGGGTCTACGGCTGGGGCCGCAAGGAGGCTTGAGTCCCGCTCAGGGCGGGCCGCCGGGAGCCGGCGCCGGGGGCGGGTTGGCCTGGGCCTGGCGCCGCTGCGCCTCCTCGTAGGCGCGCCGCTGCGCCATGCCGATCTCGAGCAGGTCGCTGACCAGCATCCGCGCTTCCGCCTCCTGCCGCTGGGGCGGCGCGGGTGGCACGGGCTGGAGGTTGGTCGGGGAGTCGCCGATGGCGTGCGGCTGCGCGAGTCCGGGGAACGGTTGCGCGAACACAACGCCGGGCGGCGGCGCGTCGGGGGCGGTGGCCGGGGCGGCGGCGACGGGCGCGCCCGAGGGCTTCGACCCCTTGCGCAGCGGCAGCACCTTGTCCGCGCCGTTCACCTTGAGGATGGCCTGCTCGCGCCGGCTGTCGTATGCCACGACCTGGATGCCGGCCTTCGACTCGCCCACGCCGATCCAATGCGTGCGCTTCGCCTCGCGGTCGTGGAAAATCAGGTCCGTGCGCCGGCCGACCGAGGACACGCCCGCGAACTCGAGGTTTTCCGTGGGGGCCGCGCCGGTCTCGGCCGCCGGAGCCCCGGCGGGCGCGAAGGGCGACTGGCGGGGCAGGCCGGAGGGCGCGGGTTCGCCGGCGCGCGCCGCGGCCGCCAGCACGAACAGGCCGGCGGCGGGGAACAGGGCGCGTCGCATCAGGCGCATGCGGGGAGTGTGCGGGCCTTCGCCGCGCCGTCAACGGGGCGCCGGCCCAGACTTTCGCGCCACCAGCATCAGCGCGCTGCCGTGGACGTTCGGATGCTCCTCCTGGCGAAACTCGGTGAACCCGAAGTGGCGCAGCGCCCCGATGATGTGCTCGCGCTCCATCCAGTACGAGTAGACGTCGCCGCCGCCGCAGAAACCCTTCCAGTCCAGGGAGGGGCCGTAATTGAAGCGGTGCACGACGTGCCGGTACCCGGCGGTCTCCTTCTCGAGGACGTCCGAGAACTTCGCGCCCGGCACCGGGTTGGCGGCGACGAACGCGGGATCGTAGAACACGGTCCAGAGGAAGAGCGCGTCGCAGCGGCGGGCGAGCAGCGCGAGCAGCTCCACCGGATCGGTGAGGTGGTAGAGGATGCCGCACGCGAGGCCGACGTCGAAGCGGCGGTCGGTCGTGCGGAGGAACTCGAGGCCGTCGCCGAGGAGGAAGCGGGCCCGCGGCATCCCGAGGATTTCCTTGGCCACCAGGCACTTCAGGTAGGCGCGCGCGTTGGCCTCGACGGCCGTCACGCTCGCCGCGCCGAGGCGGTCCACGAGGTAGGTGTGGCCGCCCTCGAGCGGGCCGAGTTCCAGGACGTGGCGGCCGGACAGCCCGGCCTCGAGGCCGAGTTCCATCAGGCGGTGATGGGCCCACGCGATGCGGGGATCGTCGAACAGCGGGGTTTCGCCCGCGCGCAGCTCCGGCCGGTCGGCCGGCGGCCGCGAGGACCATTCCCCGGCGAAGAGGTCGAGGGCGTGCTGATCGCTCGGGGCGGAACCGAAGGCGTGCTTGAATTCGGACATGGGAAAAAGGGAAGGGCGGGGGCGGCGGGGGCGGCTCAGGGCACCTCGTAGACCTCGATCAGGCCGACCCCGGCGTCGCCGCCGAAACCGCTCAGCTTGGCGGTGTAGTTGCCGGGGGCGAGGGTGACCAGCATCGCGCCGTCGAGCCCGGTGCGGAGGACGTTGTCGCGCGTCTCGGCCAGGGCGAACGCGCCGGTGGCCGCCGCGGCGGCGCGCAGCGCGGCCATCCCGTTCGCGGGGGTGTCCCAGTCGTCGTTCTCCCGCAGCAGCGTCTCGCCGCGGTACAGCTCGAGCTGCGGGTCGCGCAGGGCCTCCGCGAGGTTGAAGGGCGCGCGCAGCAGGGTCGGCCCGACGCCCCGGATCAGGTAGGTGCGGGGTCCGGGCCCGGCGACGACCAGCCCGGCGATGAGCACCTCGGACTCGCCCGCCACCCAGCCGCGCGTCGCGATGTTCACCAGCCGGCGGCCGGTCGCGGCCGGCTCCGCATCATAAACCTCCACGAGCGCGGTGCCGCCGCGCGGATCCCCGCCCGCGACCACGGCGGTGTAGGTGCCGGGGGCGAGCGTGAGCAGGAGCGCCGCATCGCGGCTGCCGGCCGCGAAGGGAAACGCCCCGAGCCGCTGCGCGGCCGCCGCCACGGCCGGGCCCGCGCCCGCGGCGTCCCAGGCCTCGTTCTCCGCCAGCGTCCGGCCGTCCGCGCCCACCACCCGCAGGCGGGGTCCGGGCAGCGCGTCCGCGACGCCCACGCCGGCCAGCGCCGGCCCGGCGGCGCGCACGAGGACGCTTTTCGGGGCGCTCCCGGTGACCGCGAGGCCGGCGATCAGCACGCCCACCCCGCCCTCGACGCGGCCGCGGGTGGACAGGTTGGCGAGCTGGGTGGCGGGCGTGAGGGCCGGTCCGGACGAGACGGTCAGGCGCGCGGCGTTGCTGAGGGTGAGCCCGCCGGGTCCGCGCACGTAGGCGGTGTAGGTGCCGGCGTCCCCGCGTTGCACGGATCCCAGGGTGTAGCTGGCGCCGGTCGCGAAGGGCAGCGACTCGGCGAACAGCGCCCCGTCCGCACGGAAGAACCAGGCGTAGGTGAAGGGGCCGGAGCCGGTCGCGGTGACGCTGAAGGTGTAGCTGCCGCCGACGGGCACGGTGCGGCTCTGGGGTTGGGCGACGATGACCGGCAGGGTGGGCAACGGCCCGGAGGAGCCCGTGGTGTAGAGCGCGCGGGCCCCGGCGATGTCGTCCGCCGTGAGCGCCTCCAGGTTGCCCACGGTGCTGTTCATGATCGCGCTCACCGTCTGGGGCGGGGTCGCCTCGTCCGGGTGGTCGAGGCCCAGCACGTGACCGAACTCGTGCAGCGCCACGCGGCGCAGGTCGCGGGTGCCGGACCGCAGCGGACCGCGGTAGGAGCTCCACGTGAGGTTGGCGTTGAAGACCACGTCCTGCTCGGTGAAGCGCGCGGTGGCGCGGTTGGTGAAGCCGACGGTGACCGCGAGGGTGCGGCTGTCGAAGGCGGTGCCGAAGACGTCGGGACGGAACACGACGTTGTTGATCCGGTTGCCGTTGCGCACCTCGGCGGTGGAGTCGGCCGCCGGCACGAGCCGGCTCCGGCCGAGCTGGGCGTTCCACTCGTCCAGCGCGCCGGCCGCGACCGCGTTCCAGTCCGCGGCCCCATCCGGCAGCGGCGTGGCGGGCCGGCCGAGCTGCAGGTGCAGGACGATGTCGCCGCTGGCCCAGGTGCCGCCGGTGGTGTCGTAGGCGGACGCGGCCGCCGCGAGGCCGGCGCCGGTGGCGGCAAGGCGGAGGATCCGCGGCGTCATCGGGTGCGCACCGGCACGGAGCCGCGTTGGAGCTCCGCCGTGACCGCGGCCTCGAAGGCCGTCGGCGAGAGGGCGAGCGCGCGGCGTTCCCCGGCGCGCGTCGCCAGCAGGGGCAGCGCCGTCACGGCCGGGTCCAGCGGCCGTCCCACCTCGGCGGGATCGGTCAGCGGCTCGTGGTTTTCCCGGGCGAGGAACTCGCGTCCGGTCGCGCCGTCGCGCAGGACCCGGAATCGTCCGTGGCCGAGGCCGACCAGCGGGCAAAAGACGCGGCCGTTGCCGGCGATGAAGACGTAGTCGACGGCCCCCGGTTCGAGCCGGGGCACGCCGCGGACGGTCATCGCCTCGTCGCCGAGTTCCCCGCCGAGGAACGCGAGCGTGAGGCGATCGGTTGGCGCCCCCTTTAGCGTGCGCTCGACGGCGAGGGTCACGTAGGTGCGGAGGATCGCGGTGCCGTCCGGCGCCGCCTCGCGGCGCGTCTCCCGCGCGATCGGGGTGGCCCGCACGATGAGCTCCGCCTCCGCGACCAACTCGGCGAAGCTCGGCGGCACCACGCTGGTGGCGCGGGCTGCGCCGGCGGCAAGCAGGCAGAACAGGAGGACGAGACGCACGGCGGCGGAGGGCGGAGGACGGAGGGGGCGACGCGGGGCGCGAGGGAAGGTTTCAGCCGGCGGGGCGTCGGCGCCACGCGGCGACGATCTGACCGATGGTGTCGTCAAGGGTATGGGTGATATCCCAGCGCGGGTAATGAGCCCGCATCTTGGTCAGGTCGCTGTAATAGCAGATGTGGTCGCCGGCCCGCGCCTGGTCTACGTAGGTGTGCACCTGGGCGCGACCGGAGTGCTTTTCCGCGATCTGGAAGGCCTCGAGGATCGAGCACGAGTTGGCCTTGCCGCCGCCGAGGTTGTAGACCTCGCCGGCGCGGGGGGCGGCGACGAAGGCGGCCATGAAGCGGGCGACGTCGAGCGAGTGGATGTTGTCGCGCACCTGTTTGCCCTTGTAGCCAAAGACCCGGTACTCGCGGCCCTCGAGGTTGCACTTCACGAGGTAGCTGAGGAAGCCGTGGAGCTCGACGCCGCTGTGGTTGGGGCCGGTCAGGCAGCCGCCGCGGAGGGCGCACGTGGGCAAGTTGAAGTACCGGCCGTACTCCTGGACCATCACGTCGGCAGCGACCTTGGAGGCGCCGAAGAGGGAGTGCTTCGACTGGTCGATGGTGAAGGTCTCCGCGATGCCCCCGGCGTAGGCGGGGTCGGCGTAGTCCCAGCGGGTGGGCAGTTCGCGCAGCGCGATCCGGTTGGGAGCGTCGCCGTAGACCTTGTTCGTGCTCATGTGCACGAAGGGCGATTCCGGGCAGGCCTGGCGGGCGGCCTCGAGCAGGTTGAGGGTGCCCACCGCGTTGGTGTCGAAATCGTCGAAGGGGATCGCGGCGGCGCGGTCGTGGCTCGGCTGGGCCGCGGTGTGCACGATGGCCGATGGGCGCACCGTCCGCACCAGCGCGAGCACCCCGGCGCGGTCGCGGATGTCGAGCTCGTGGTGGGTGAAGCCGGGCAGGTCGGCCGCCAGCCGCCGCTGGTTCCAGCGGGTGTCGCCCTGGGGGCCGAAGAAGACGGCGCGCTGGTTGTTGTCCACGCCGTGCACGGCGTAGCCGAGCTCCCGGGTGAAGTAGGTGCAGACTTCGGAGCCGATCAGGCCGGAGGATCCGGTCACGAGCAGGGTCTTGGGCATAACGTCGGGTTCAGGGTGGGGTCGCGCCGGGCGCGGGCAAGCATCCACGCGAGGGTTCCCAGGGCGGCGAGGTGGAGGGTGAGGTGGAGCCCGTCGAGGTGTGCAAGGCGGACGGCCGGCGGCGACGGGTTGGCGAGCACGGGAAGCCAGCACATCACGAGGGTGCCGGGCACCTGGAGCCACGGCGTGGCCGGATGCGCGAGCCACGCCGCGGGGCCCGGCCGCTCCCCGGCGGCCACGAGGATCGCGAGGACCACGAGGGCGAGCAGCAGGGGATGCCCGCATTCCCGCATCAACCCGAGCGGCTCCCACCCCCAGTAGACGATGAGCAGCAGCGCCGGGGCGGCGGCGAAAAGCCCGAGCGCCGCCCGGTGCGTGCGCCAGGCCCGGGTCAGCGCCGCGAGGGTCAGGCCCCAGAGGCTCAAACCCAGGGCGAAGGGCAGGGTGTTCCACCAGAGGAAGGTCAGCCGCGTCAGCGCGGAGGAGGGTTCGTACGCGGAGCTGAGCCGGAAGTGCCCGGCCGACGCGGGGTCGAGCAGCAGGTGGAGCGGGACGAACGTGTTGGCGAAGTTCATCCACCGGGTGCGCAGCCACGTCTCCAGCGTGGCGTGCTGGGCGTCGGCGAGCAGGAAGTAACGGATGAACCCGCCCTGGCCGGCGAACGGCGTCTCCGGCAGGTGCGGCAGCAGCCGTCCGGCCAGCATCCACGGGAGCACCACGAGCGCGCTGGCGACGGTCAGGCGGGTGACGCCGGCCGCGATCGCCCGGCGCCCGGGGCCGTGGCGGCCGGCGCACCAAACGGCGAGCCAGGGCGTCCAGAGCAGCACCAGCGGATGGTGGAGGAAGCCGAGGCCGACGGCGAAGCCGGCGGCGGCGGGTTGGCGGGCGTGAACCAGGGTGAACGCGGCTGCGAGCCAGGCGGTCGCGGCCCACTTGGGCCACGTGAACAGGATCTCGTGCAGGCCGAAGGGGGTGAGCGCGAGGAGCCCCGCTCCCGCCAGGGCCCAGCCGGCCCCGGCGAGCGGCAGGAGCAGCAGGTAGGCCGCGGGGATGACCGCGGCGGCCAGCGCGTACTGAACGATCCGGTACGTGGCGAACCCTCCGGCGTCGAACGGGCTCCACGTCTCCTCCGCGTGCTCGGTCGGCGGCCTCCCTCCCGTGCCGAGCACGAGCGGAACCGCCACCAGCCCGGGCAAGGGTCCCCGGCTGAAGTAGGTCCAGGGATAATAGAACCGCTCGGTCCGCTCCGCCGTCGGGGCCCAGCCGTGGGCCGCGGCCTGCACCGCGTAGAAGCTGAAGCGGCTGTCGATCCGGTCGGAGAGGGCGAAATTGCGCGACACGGTGCCCCGGAAGAGCTCGCCCGCGGTGCCCGTGGAGTAGGACGCCTTGGTGGCCACGGCCGCCACCGCGAGCGCCGCAGCGACCACGGCGTGCCGCCACCCGCTCTCCCCCGGGATTTGCCAGCCGAGGCGCCGCGCCCGCGCGCCCACCACCCACCACAGGGCGCCGAGCAGTCCGGCCGCGAGCAACCCACGCGCGCCGACGGGGAGCCACGGCGCGGTCGCCCACAGGAGCACCCCGCTGGCCGCCAGCCCGAGGGGGCCGGTGCCCAGGAACCAGCACGCCCGCACGCCCGCCGAGGCCCCCGCCGGGGCCGCGAACAGTCCGGGTCCCCAGAGCAGCACGAGGGCGAGCGCGAGCGTGGTGAACACCCGCGCCGCCGCCCACGCCGCGGACGCCGCGAGGGGCCACGACCGGAACGGATGCGAGAACGCCACCCAGCCTTGGTGCGCCGCGGAGTCGTCCTCCCCGACCACCCGCACGGCGACCGCATCCCGCGGCCGGCTCACCTCCCATACCTGCCACGTCTCCGCCGGAGCCGGGCCCCGGTACGGCACGGCCGTGATCGCGCCGGCGGTATCGCGGAACTCGAGTCGCACCCCGCACCCGGGGCGCCCGGGATAGCCCGCTACCCCGACGCGGATGGTGCTCCGGTTCGCCCGGAACCACGCGCTCTCCGCCCGGCCCGTGAACGCGTCGCCGCCCACGTGGGAGCTCGCCGTCTCGAGGTGCGCGGGCAGGTCGCCCCACTGCAGCCGGCCGTCGGGCAGGAACGGACCCGCCAGCCACGGCACGCCGCTGCGGCCGTCCGCGCGGGGCAGCGCCCGGGGCGGGGCGGGCCAGTCGGGCACCACCTCGCGCCACCAGCCGAGGACGAGCCCGAGACCGGCGGTCAGCCAGAGGAGACGCAGGAGGCGGGCAGGGCTCACGGCGGCGGGGGCCGACCTGGGCGGCCGGGGTACTCGATCCACCAGCCCTCGGGCAGCGTGAAGATGTTCGCCGGCACGCCCCGGCGGATCGCGTCGCAATGCTCGGCCCAGCGATAGTCCGGCGGCGCGGGCAAGCGGAAGTGCGGCAGGTGCAGCAGCAATCCCGCCGCGAGCAGCGTCCGCGCGGTCCACGCCACCAGCGCCGGCCGGGCCTGCCATTCGAGCACCACCAGCCACGCCACCAGGACCCGGGGGATGTAATAGTAACGGTCCCCGTTCACCAACGTGTCCTCCGCCCACACGTCCGCCCGCGCCCGGAAGGCGCACGCCGCCGTGACGATCCCGAGCGCCGCGACCAGCCGCAGCCGCATCGGCCGCCGCGCGTCCGGCCGCAGCGCCCAGGCCACCAGGGCACCGAGGAACAGCGTGCCCGCGGCCGCGTGCACCCACGGCGGCGCCGCGCGCACCGCCTCCGGGCCGAAAAACGGCCAGGTCACCAGCCGGCTCCCGATCACCGACAGCGCCATCAGCGGACGGAAGGGCGCGGCCTCCGCGTTGATGTCGAGCGGCGTCTGGAGCAGCAGGAGCACCTGGGTGGCGGCGGCCGCTCCCGTCACGGCGAGGGCCGCGAGGTCATCGCGGCTCCGCGTCTCCCACCAGCGCCACGCGAGTAGGGGACCGAAGACCGCGGCGAAGGGCCCGTTGAGCCCGACCACGGCCAGCAGGGAAAGATCGCCGGTGCGCTCAAGCACACCCCGCGGCGGGCGGGTGAAGACCTGCAGCAGCAGGAAAAACGCGGCGAGCCACTGCAGGTTCGTCAGCACGATCAGCACCTCGCCGGTGCCGACGACGAGGGTGAACGCCAGGATCAGCGCGGGCTTCGCGGGCAGGTCCACGCGCCGTGACGCGAGGCGGGCGAAGAGGGCGATGGTTCCGAGGTAAGCCGCGCCGTTGTAGGCCAGGGGCCACCAGGCGACGTCGAGGGTGCGGGAGGTGAGCCAGGCCACGATCCGCGGGATCAGGTGGAGATAACCGTTGTAGGGGGTAAGCCACGCGCCGAGGCCCAGTTGCTCGTCCTGCACGAGAAAGATGCTGCCGTCCTCGGCCCAGAGCTGCGGCGTGAGCAGGGCCCACGGCTTGCGCAGCGCGAGGCAGACGGCCGCGACCAGGACCGCCGCCCACGCGGCGCGGTCGGGTCCGGGAGCGGCGGGCGCGGGAGGCTTCATCGTCCGTCCCGCGGCGGCCGCCCCGGGTAGTCGAGGATCCAGTCCTCCGGCAGGATGGGAATCCGGGCGGGGGTGCCCGCGCGGATTGGCGCGCACGCCTCCTGCCAGCGGTAATCGCGTGCCGCGGGCAGGATGAACCGTGGCACCGGCAGGAGCAGGTACGCGGCGAGCGCCAGGCGCGCCCCCCACGCCGCGAGCCGGGGAACCGCGTCGAGCTCCAGGATCACCAGCCACGCGAGCAACAGCCGCGGCAGGAAGAAATAGCGGTCGGCGAAGTTCAGGTCGTCCTGCGGCCAGGTGTCCGGCCGGGTCCGCAGCACGCCCGCGGCCAGCAGCAGTCCGGCGGCGCCGAGGAGCCGCAGGCGCACCTCCCGGCGCGGATGCGGCCGCAGCGCCCACGCGAGCAGCGCGGGTCCCAGGGCGAGTCCGGCCCCGGCGATCACGCCGGCGGGCAACCCCTGGGCGGCGGCTGGTCCGAGGAACGGCCAGATCAGGAGGCGGCGCGTGACGATGGCCAGCGCCTGCAGGGGATCGCCCGCTGCCCCCCCGGCGCCCGCCGCGGGCAGCAGGTGCGCCAACTGCCACGTCGCGGCCGCGCCGGCGACCAGCAGCGCGGCCAGGGCGTCCCGGTCGCGCTCGCGCCACCACTTCCAGACGAAGAGCGGCAGCAGGGCCGCGGCGAAGGGCCCGGTGAGGCCGGCGCCCGCGACGAGGAGCAGGTCGCCGAGGCGCTGCGCGGTCGTCTCGGGGCGCCGCAACAGGACCTGTTGCACGAGCAGCAGCGCCGTCACCCACTGCGCGTTGGTGATCGTGCCGAGGATCTCCCCGGTCTGGGGTCCGGCGATGACCGCGAGCGCCAGCCAGGGCCGGTGCGGCAGGGGCAGGCGGGACGAGAGGGTGCGCGCGAGCACGCCGCACCAGACGAGGAACGCGATGCCGTTGTACCAGGCGGGCCACCACGCCGGATCGAGGGCCTGCGCGGCCGACCACGCGGTGAGCCGCGGGAGCAGGTGCAGGTAGCCCATGTAGGGCTGGAGGATCGCGCCGGCGCCGAGCCGCTCCTGCTCGACGAGGAACACGCTGCCGTCCTCGGCCCAGAGCTGGGGGTTCAGGAGGGCGTCCGGCTTGCGCAGGGCGAGGAGCGCGGCGAGGCCGAGGAGGAGCAGCAGCAGGCGTCCCCCGGTGGGACCGGGCTCCGCGGCGGGCGCCGGGGGGAGTGGCGCGCGCTCCGGCGGCGGCGCGGTGGGGGCCGGTGTCGGGCGCGGGGGATCGGCGGTGGTCGTGCGCGCGGCGGTGAGCAGCAGGGCGCCGAGTCCGGCCGCGCTAAGCAGCAGCAGGGGCAGGCCGGTCGGGGGGCCGGCGATGATCTCGTTGGGGCGGGCGTAGTTGGCCGCGAGGGTGGCGGCCTGCAGCCCGGCGATCAGCGGCAGGCTCCAGCGGCCCGCGGCCTCGCTCCAGCGGGCGAGCAGGAGGAACAGGACGAGGGGCGCGGCGAGCGAACCCTGATGGATCACCGTCGAACGCGGCGTGAACATCAGCAGGCACCAGACGGCGAGGGTGAGCGCGCACCAGAGCAGCAGGTCGGCCTGGGCGCGCGCGGTCCCGGCGAGGGCGGCCCGCCCGCGCGGGAGCAGGAGGGCGGCGACGAGCAGGGCGAGCCCGGCGAGCCACCAGCCGAGCGCGCGGAAGAGGAAGAAGAACTCGTCGTGCCGCCGCGCCTGGGCGTGCTCGGCGGAGAAATCGCCCAGCGCCCGCCAGTTCCCGGCGAAGAGGACGCCGACGTTCGCCGCCTTGGCCGCCACGAATTCCGGCCCCGTCAGGCCCGCGTACGCGGTGCGGAGGGTTTCGCCGAGGCCCCGGGCATCGCGCGCCTCCACGCCGGCGAGGTGCCACTTGAGCAGCCGGTTGCCCGGGGGCTCGTACAGCCGCTGGTAGGCCAGCCACGGGGCGGCCGCGGCGAGGAACACGAGGGCGGCCAGCAGCCAGCCGCGCCACTCGCCGCGCCCAAGTCCCCGCAGCACCGCCGGCGCGAGCGCCAGCAGCGAGAACGCGGCCCCGCCGTGGCTCAGCCAGGCCAGCACCGCCCAGCCCGCGCCCAGCGCGAAGTCCCGCCGCCGCCGCTCCCCTCCCGGAGGGGCGAACCACTGCGCCCACGCCCCGAGCAGGAACGCGGCCGACGACAGCTTCGGCCACGTGAACGTCGTGTGCTGCACGCAGAAGCCGGTGAGCGCCAGCGCCGCCGTCCACCCGGCGGCGCGCGCGGGCCGGAGGCCCAGGGTGCGCAGCAGCCCGTAGGCGGCCGGGACCCACAGCAGTTGGAACCAGACCGCGGCCGTGCCGCTGGCGGTGCGGGCGTCGAGCCCCGCCACCTCGCCGGCGCCCCACGTCAGCAGCTCCCAGCCCGCCTGCAGGGGCGGGCGGTCGCTCGACTGCCACTCGGCGAGCGGGTGGGTCGGGGGCTGCCCCGCGTGCAGCCGGCTTGCCACGTCGTAGGGCAGCACGTTGTCGGAAGGCATCCGCTCGCGGAAGCGGTTGGCCGCGAGGTCATCGAAACTCAGCAGCGAGGGGAAGAGGTGGAGCAGCGCGAGCGAACCGCAGCCGATGAGCGCCGCGAGGCGGGCGGTGAGGCTGGCCTCCGCCGGCAGCGGTTCCGCGCGACGGCGCAGGGCGAGGGCCAGCGCGCCCGCCAGCAGGCCGCCCGCCGCGATCCGGCCGAGCGCAGGGTGCGCGAAATAGGCCCAGAATACCCCGTAGGCGGCGCCCGCGACGGCCGCCGCGCCCGCCAGCGGGAGCCAGTGCGGGGCGAACCAGCCCCGCGGGCCGAGCCAGGCCACCGCGGCGCGCCAGAGCAAGAGGAGGAGCAGCCCGTTCCAGGCGAAGCCGGCAAGGGTCACGGTCAGGGCGTTGGCCCCCTCGCCGCGGCCGCCGCGCAGGGGTTCCGTCACCGCGAGCCAGCCGCCGGGGCCCGTCGCCTCGTCCACCGCGAGGATCCGCACCGGCCGACCCACCCACGCCGCCGGGGTCTCCCAGTGCACCACCCGCCAGCGCTCGCCGATGTCCGGTCCGGTCTCGACCGAGCGGCGTTCGCCGGTCTCGGCCAGTTCCACGGCGAGCAGGTTGCCGGCCCGCGCTGGGTAGCCGCCGACGGCGAGTTGCAGCCGCGCCGGGGCGGCCAGGGGGCCGAGGAGGAGGCGGCCGCGGTGATCATCGTTCCCCGACCACGAGCCCCAGGCGCGGACCGGACCGCGCGTCAGCAGGGGCTCGCCCGGAAACCAGCCCCCGCCCGCCGTGAACTGCCCGGTGACCTCCGCGGCCGGCGCGGGGTCGTCCGCCGCGGGCCGCTGGGCCTCGCGGGCGCGGAAGAGGAGCGCGACGACGAGGGCGGCGGCGAGGAGGAGCGGGAGGCGCGGGAGCATCGCGGATCCGGCCGGCCGGGTCAGAGGCGCGCGAACCGGAACCGCGCCAGCGCCCACAGCCACGTCAGCGGATCGCGCACCATCGCGATCTTCTTCCCCTGCTTGAACGAGCGCGAACGGTAGCTGACCGGGATCTCGATCGGCCGGTGGCCGGAGCGGATCAGCTTGATCAGCAGCTCCCAGTCGAAGTCGAACCGGTTGCACTCGAACCGCAGGCCCCCGAGGCAGTCGCGGCGGAAGACCTTGTACATGGTGAAGGGGTCGCGCAGCCAGACGCCCAGCGAAACGTTGATCAGCAGGGTGAAGCCCCAGTGCGCCGCGTTCAGCAGGAGCGCCTGCAGCGGCTGGTCCGAGAAGGAGCGGATCGCCCACCCTCCCTCGCCGTGCCGCGACCCGAGCACGAAGGACTGTCGCCCGGCCGCCAGCGGCGCCAGCAGGATCTCGTAGTCGCCGAGGTCGTACTCGAGGTCCGCGTCCTGGATCAGCACGACGTCGCCGGTCGCGGCCGCGAGCCCGGCGCGCACGGCGTGGCCCTTGCCGCGCGGGCGGTCCTCAAGGATCAGCCGCACCCGCGGGTGATCGCGCCGCGCCAGCACCGCCTCCCGTGTGCCGTCGGTCGAGTTGCTCTCGACCAAGATGATCTCCAGCCGCCAGCCCGGGATCTCCTTGGCCAGAATCGCGTCGAGCGCGGCCCCCACGGTGGCGGCTTCATTGTAGATCGGAACGATCACCGAAAGGACGCCGCCCGGGAGCGGGGGAAAGGGTGGGGCGCGCATCGGCATCAGGGGGTGGTGGCCGGCTTGACCGCGCACGGCATCGCGGAGACGCCGTAGAGGCCGTCGATCGCCCGCACGACCGGCGGCAGGCTTAGCAGGGCGCGGGCGGCGAGCCGCAGCCCGGGGCGGAAGCGGAGGTTCTTAAGCGCCTTGAAGCGCACCGTATCCCGGTAACGCAGGTTCCGCGGCTCGAGGCCAACCGCGCGGTAGAGCCGGCCCAGCGCCGCCGGATTGAAGAGGCTCACGTGGATCTCGGGCACGCAGTAGCCGAAATCGAGGCCCTGCCGGCGCGCCACCGGGCAATCGAGGTTGCCCGTGGTGAGCAGCAGCAGGCCGCCCGGCCGCAGGAGGCGGGAGATGGCGCGGAGGGGCGCCACGGGCGCGGGCAGGTGCTCGATGACCTCGATCATGCTGACGATGTCGTAAGTCCCCGGAGGCTCCGCCGCGAGCTGTTCAAGATCGAGGATCCGGAAACCGTCGCGGTCGCGGAGCAGGTTCGCGTAGGAGCCGACGTCGTGGCCCGCGAGCTCCAGCGGCCGCCCCGCCACGTCGCCCCGGTCCCGGAGGAATTTCAGCAGCGCCCCGGCGCCGCAGCCGAAGTCCAGCCAGCGCACCGATCCCCGGCCCGGGTCGCCCCGGAGGTGCTCCCCGGCGAGGCGGTGCAGGTCGGCCAGCTCCAGCCGGCGGTCGGTCGCGCGCCAGTCCCGGTACTCGGTCTCGTAATCGACGAACGGATCCGGCCCCTTCCCCCGGTAATAGGCATCGTCGTAGAGCTCGAACCCGGCGAAGGGCTCGACGAACAGGAGCCCGCAGTCCGCGCAATCGTGGAAGGAGAACTCGGTCGGCAGGGTGCGCCCGCGGCGGGTGCCCCGGAGGCTCGTGTGCAGGGAACCGCAGGCGCGGCAGGCGGGGGAGCTCATCGGGAAGGAGCGGCGCCGCCGCGGCGGCCGAGCCAGACGGTGCCCGCCAGGAGCAGGGCGCCGATCAGGGCGAGGCTGAGGTTGCGCGAGAGATCCCGCGGCCAATGGCGGAAGGTCACGCGGTACTCGCCCGGACCATCGAGGACGAGACCGAGGAAGGCGTGGTTCACGCGGATCACGGGGACGGCGCGGCCGTTGACGGTCGCCCGGAAATCCCGCGGCCAGTTCGCCTCGGTGAGCACCACCACGCCGGGCTGCCGCGCGCGCACGAGGAACGAGGTGGCGTTGGACCCCAGCTGGTAACGGCTCGCGGGCTCCGCCGTCGCCGCGCCGGTCGCCCGCGCCACCTTCGCCACCGCGGCAACCGCCGCCGCGTCGCTCCGCTCCACCGCCGCGAAGGGCCGCCCCGCGCTCGCGCGGATCCGCGCCACCAGCTCCGGCGCCCCCTGGTACTCCACCACCTCCGGAATGAAGAAGGCCCGCGGCCACGCCGTCGGGCTGGAGTAAACCTCGAGGTCGGCCGCCAATTCCGGCCGCAGGTGCGCGGCGAGCGCCCGCGCGTCGCCACCCCGGTCCACATAGTACCGCACGTTCATCGCGTCGAGGAACGGCCGGACCGTGCCCGCGTCCTTCGCCTCCGCGTACAGACGCCAGTCCCACTGCCGCTCCACGCCGCTGGCCCCCATCAGGTCCCGCAACGCCGGGTTCACCAGCGCGTCCGGCCCGTGCACCGCCTCGAGCCCGTACACCCCGGTCCAGCCGGGGAAGAGGTGCGACTGGAAGCCGAAGACGCGCCCGGGCTCGCGGGCGTGCGCGGCCCGCAGGTGCTCGATCGCCGGGGAACGCGCGTGGAAGTCCGCCCGCGGCGTCGGCTGCGCGGTGAAGTCGTCGAACCCGACCGCCGCCGCGTGCAACCCGTGCCGCCAGACGAGCCCGAGGACGCACGTGACCGCGACCAGGGCCCGCGCGGACGTCCAGCCGGTCGCGGCGGTGCGGCGCACGGTAAACGCGAGCCCGACCGCCGCCGCCAGCAGGCTCGCGAGGTAGCTCCAGAGGAACGGGTTGATCGCGAGTACCTGGCCCGGGGGGTGGACGGAAAAGGTGGGTCCGAAGATGACGCGGTGGGACGCCTGGCGGAAGGCGATCCAGGCGAAGACGAGGGCGAACAGCAGCAGCGCGGCAAGGGCGAGGTCCGCGCGGCCCTCGCGGGTGCCGAGGCGCCGGCCCGCGCTGGCGAAGCCGAGGCCCGCGAGGACGGAGCCGAGCACGAGCAACGCGCAGGAGAAGGTGTTGTCGAGGTGGGCGACGTTCCGGAGGAAAGGAACGGTCACGACCCACGCCGGCGGCACGAGGCCGAAGGCGAGGGCCAGCGGCGGCAGGCAGGCCACCCCCAGCGCGGTCGCGATCGGGCGCGTGAACTGTTCCCGGAGGGTGGCGAGGTAGTACAGGATGCCCAGCAGGAGGAGGAAGTTCAGCGAGGGGCCGAACACCTGGTCCTTGGTCAGCAGCGGCCGGTAGAACGCCTCGTCGAACAACCCCAGCAGGAGCGAGGGCTGCAGCTGGTAGGCGCTGGCCTCGTTGTAGCCGGTGTAGGCGTTGGCGAGGGAACCGAGGAACGTCCCCCAGATCGGTGCCGTGAGCAGGGCGAAAAGGACGCCGTGCCAGGCCAGCGTGCCGAGCCGGGCGAGGCGGCTGCCCCAATCCCCGTTCCCCGCGAGCACCGCCCCGGCCCCGGCGAGATTCACGGTCACGAGCAGCATGTACGCCTCCTTCACGGTCCCGCTGCCCATCAGCGCGAGGTTCGCCCCCAGCAGGGCCAGCGACCACCGGCGCGTCGCCCGGTGGCACGCCGCCGCGCCGTCGCGGGCGGGATCCAGCAGCGCGAGGCGCACGAGGCAGTACAGCGGCCACGGGGCGTAGCAGAGGCTGAAGTAGGCCGGATGATTCAGGCGGTAGAGGAAGAAGCCGAGGAACGGGGCCGCCGCCGCCACGAGCACCGCCGCGGTCGCCGGCCCCGGCCGCGTCAACGCCAGCACGGTCCACCCCAGGCCCAGCGCCAGCAGCCACTTGGCCAGCAGGTACTTCACGTCCCACGCCCACGCCGCCCCGTCCGCCGCGACGACGAGCAGGTGCAGCGGGTCGCCGAACATCGACTGCCCCTGACCGAGGAGCGGCACGCCCATCGCGTTGTAGCGGTTCCACAGCGGCAGCTCGCCCTCGAGCAACGCCCGCCGCTGCATCATCGAGAACGGCACGTGCTGCCACATCACGGCCCCGACGTCCGACAGCTTCACGTCGGTGGTCTCCGTCGAGCGGTCGCCCGGCAGCGTCGGGAATTCGCCGTAAAGCAGGGTGGTCCCGAGGTTCGGCGACACGTGGCTCTTGCCGAGGAACACGACCGGATACGCGCTGGCGACGACCGCGACGGCCGCCGTCAACGCCACCCGCGTGCCGGGCGCGAGGGCCGCGAGCCGCGCCGCCGCCCGCGCGCGCAGCGGGGCCCCGCGATCCAGCAGCCAGAGGAGGAGGACGAGCCCCGCGAGGAGCGGCAGCTGGAGCGGCAGCAATTCCGCCGCATAGTCCCGCCAGCTGAGGGCCACGGCCACCGGCACCGGGAAGTCGTGCAGGAGCTGCGGATCATCGCTGCCCGGCAGCGAGCGGACGTTCAGGCCCGCCGGCGCGGGGGCGAGCGCCGCGAGCTGCTGGCCCGCCCGCCATCCGGTCATCGGGATGTCCGCCAAGGTCCGTCCCGCGCGGGTGCGCAGGCGCGCCGACCGCAGCGTCAGCTCCCGCCCGCCCTCCGGCGGATCGAGCCGGAGGCTGCGGTAGGTGCCGGCCGGGACCGGAAGCAGGAGGACGGCCGGCTCGCTCGCGGCCGGCAGCGCCGCCTGCACCTGCAGGCCGTCCCGGTAGCCGCCGCCGTCGTCGAGGTAGACCTGGACGCTGGCCGCCGCGGAGGTGGTGTAGCCGAGTTCCAGGGCAAACCGATCCTGCCCCATCCGTGCCGCCGGCAGCAGCGGCAGGGCCACGGCCGCGCTCAGGAGGGCGGCCGCCAGCAGGGCCGGCAGGGTCAGGAATTTCATCGGCGGCGAAGGGTCTTCCCGAGGCAGGGCCCGCGACAAGGCTTTAACCCGCCGGGCGCCGCCGCCGCCCCAGGGCCACGAGGCCCAGCGCGAGGCTCAGGACCAGCGCGATTCCCAGGAGGGTCCCGGCGTGCTTGGTCGCCTGCCAGGCCGCGTGCGAGAGGCCACCCATCTCCACCGGGCCGCTGAAGGCCAGCCAGTGCGCCGCCGAGTCGTCCCGCGCCACGATCCGGTAGGGCCCGGCCGGCGCCCGCACGTACGCGGCCCGCCAGGTGTCGCCGGGTTCCCGCGACGGCACCACGCGCGCCAGCACCCGGTCGTCGTCCGCCGCGCGCAGCTCCAAGGCCACCCCCGCCGCCCCGGGCTGACCGGCCGTCTCAAACCGCAGCCAGCGCCGCGCTGGCCCGGGCAGCACCGCACTCCGCCACGCGCCGCGCCCCGCCGCCCCGTCCGGCCCGTGGCTGCCCCACGTGACGCCGTAATCAAGCGCCGCGGTGGCCGGCGAGAGCCCGTGCCGGGGCGCGTCGGGGGTCGTCCAACCCCGGGCGTCGTTGAGCCGGAACGCGCCTGGCTCCGCCGCGAGCGGGAGCAGGGCGGGCGGGGTCCGCAGCGGCACCGGCAGGAGCTCGCGGAGGCTCGGAATGGTCAGGCGATCCACCAGCCCCTCGACGCTGGGGTAGGGGATATCGGGCGGGATCAGGTGGCCCGCGTCGCCGGTGGCGAGGTAGCGGCGCACGTAGCCCTCCGCCTTGCGGTAGTAGGTGCGCGCGTCCTGCAGGTCGCTCCGGAAGGTGTCCCGGACGAGCGGGAGCAGGCCGGCGGCCAACCCGGCTAACCAGAGGACCCCGAGACCGCGGATGAGCCGCGGCCGGGCGCCGCCGAGGAGGTGGAGCAGGGCGAGGGCGTTGGCCACCACGCCCACGGCGAGGGTGTCCATGTAGCGGGAGGCCGGGTACCCCCCGCCGGCACCCCGCGCATACGCGGTGGCGGCGACCTGCAACAGCACCCAGCCGCCGATTCCGGTCACGAGCAGCGCGTGGTCGTCGCGCGGGTGCGGCGCTTCCCCGCGCGCCCGCGGCCGCAGCCGGCCGCACGCGACGAGCGTCCAGGGCAGCCAGAGCACCACGGCGGCCCAGTCCTGCTCCCGCCACGGCCATTGGAGGCTGTGCACCAGGCTCGAGAGGAAGTCTGCCGCGGTCCGCACCTGCATCCCCTCGTGCCACGGCACCTTCACCCGCAGCAGCCATCCTGCTCCCACCACCACGGTGGCCACGGCCAGCGTGGCGAGGGCGTCCCGCGCGGAGGTCTCCCGCCGGGCCCAGCGCACGGCCACGAGCCCGCTGGCCGCCGCGGCGGCCAGCAGGCCGGAACCCATCGAGAACAACGCCAACCCCGCCGCCCCCACGCCCACCCACCACCGGGCGCTCCCCGCTCGCGCGAACGGCAGCAGCCCCACGGTCGCGATCGACAGGCCCAGCAGCCAGTACTGCTGCGAATGGAAGCCGCCGAGCACGTTCTGCCAGCCCAACGGCAGGCCGGTGACGACCGCCAGCACGACCCAGAAGGCGGCCAGCGGAAAACCCGTCCACCGCCGCGCCGCCAGCCCCCACAGGCCCCACGCGACCAACCCGTGCAGCATCGCGTTGACCACCGCCTCCAGCCGCGCGTCCCACTGGCCGTTCGCCACCGTCAGCGCGAGCGCCTGCAGCTTGGTCAGGACGATCCGGTGCTCGTTGTGCGCCGCCACGAGGTGGCCCCAAAACGCCGGATCCCCTTCCAGCCACGGCACGAGCAGCGCGGACGCCTCGGCGTCCCACTGGTCCCAGTCCGGCATCGGCGACCCGAAACGGTCAAACGTCGCCCACTTGGCGGCGACGATGACCAGGAAAAGGCAGAGGCCGCAGGCGGCGCGAAACAGGAACGACGGCACGGAGTTCCCTCGAAGGGAGACGAACCCCGTCGGGGCTCAAGCTAACAATGGCCGTCAGGTCGCCGCCGCCGCGACGTCCGGCAGGCGGGCGCACGCGATGAGGTTGTAGTGCAGCGGCGTGCCCTCGGGCGTACGCAGGGGGTAGAGGGTGTGGAAGCCCACCTCGACCTCCGGCCAGAACTCGCGCAGCAGGGCGCCGAGGCTCCAGCGGGTGAAGAAGTTCACGTGGCTCGCCTCCAGCATGTGCCACGGGGTCGCGAGGTGGTCCCAAAGGTAGCCCAGGAGCTCACAGTTGGGCACCGAGACGATCAACTGCGCCGGCGCGACGCGGGCGACCTCCCGCAGGAAGGCGCGCGGCTCCTCGACGTGTTCCAGCACCTCGAGGCAGAGCGCCGCGGCAAAGGCGCCGTCCGCAAATGGCAGCGTCCGCCCGTCGACCCGCCGGTGCGGCAGGCCCAGCCGCGCGAGCTGGTCGCAGTCGTCCGGGTTCACCTCCGCGCCCATCCAATCGTAACCCTCCGCGAGGAGGCCGCGCCCGTAGGAGCCGAGGCCGCAGCCGACGTCGAGCACGCGCCGCGGCGGCGGACCCAGGTGCTGGCGGATGAGGGTGGCCAACTCCGGGCTACCCTCGGCCTGCGAGGGCCCGGTGGCCCAGATGTTGCCCCGGCGCTGGATCGCGGTGGTCCGCTGGTCCAACAGCACGCCGAAATGGTTTTGCCGGTAATCCCGGGCGATGGGGGTCACCGGGACGCGCGCGAGCGGCGGCCCCGCCTCCCCACCGGGAGGGCGCCGGCGCAGTTCCAGGGTGAAGGGCGCGCCACCCGCCGCGGGATGGTGGGCCGCCAACTCGAAGCCGCACGCGGTGCCCGCGGGCAGGCCGAGGGCCGCGTTGACGTCCGGCCGCACGGAGCGGGTCAAGGTCCGCCCGAGGCACGCGCCGCCCACCCAGACCTCGAGCGCCTCACCGGGGACGAACGGCGGTTCCGGCCGCACCCAGCCCCGGACCACAAAGCCCAGCGGGTCCACGGGGACGCCGGCGACCGGGGCATCGAGGCAGGCTTGCATCGCGGGACCGCGTCACGCCAGCGGCGGCCAGGGGCGCGGGGGCAGCGCGAGGGTGAAGTCGTTGATGGTGAGCGTGAGGTTCGGATTGTACGCCGGATCGCGGTCCAGCAGCTCGCCCCACGTCGCCCGCATGTGCTCCACCTCGGCGCGGAAGCGGTCCCGCTTCTCAAGGGTGTCCTCCTTGCCGCGGCTGGCGCTCTCGTGGTGGTAGAGCTCGGCGTAGGGCGTCCAGAGATTGCGGTAACCGGCCGCGCGGACCTTCAGGCAGAAGTCCACGTCGTTGAAGGCGACCTTGAGCTCGTCCGCGTTGAAGCCGCCCGCCTGGAGGTAGACCTCGCGCCGCACGACGAGGCACGCCGCGGTCACGGCCGAGAGGTTCTGCTGGAGCAGGTTGCGGTGCGCCTGGCCGGCCGCGCCGCGCGGGTGCGTCTGCCAGGCGTGCGCCGCGACCCCGCCGACGCCCAGGATCACGCCCGCGTGCTGGATGCGGTCGTCCGGATAATAAAGCTTCGCGCCGACGCAGCCGATCTCCGGCCGGAGCGCGTGCGACACCATCTCGTCGAGCCAGTCGCCGTGGATGACCTCGAGGTCGTTGTTCAGCAGCGCCACGAGCGGCGCGTCGGTGGCGGCCACGCCCGCATTGTTCAGGGCCGAGTAGTTGAACTCCCCCGGTTGCGGCAGGACGCGCACGGGCGCCCGGCCGGCCGCGGGACGCGCGACCTCGTCCAGATAGGCCAGCGTCGCCGGGTCGTCGCTCCCGTTGTCGACGATCAGGACCTCGAAGTCCGGGTACGTGGTGCGGCCGAGGATGCTCTCCAGGCAGGGGCGCAGCACCTCAAGGCGGTTGCGGGTGGGGATGACCAGCGTGACGCGCGGGGCGGGCGCGGGCAGCGGGTAATGGACGCGCCAGTACGAGCCCTTGGTCGGCGAGAGGCGGGCCTCCACGTTGATCCGGGTGAAATGCTCGCTGATCACCTTTTCCGCGGCCTGCGCCGCGTAGTTCTTGGCCCCGATCAGCAGCGCCGTGGAGCCGGGGACGCTGCGCCAGTGGTAGAGGATCTTCGGGATGTGGCGGATGCGCTCCGGCGCGCTCCGCTCGATCACCCGCATCGCGAGATCCCAATCCTGCGAACCCTCGTAACCGACCCGGAATCCGCCGACCTCGCGCACCAGCAGCGTCCGGTAGACGCCGAGGTGGCTGATGAAATTCTGGACGTTGAACAGGTCCGGGTTCCAGTCCGGCTTGAAGTACGGGTCGTACCGGTGGCCGTTCTCGTCCACCTTGTCCTCGTCACTGTACACGAGGTCCGCGGCGGGATGCGCGTCGAGCTCCAGGGCGACGCAGGCGAGGGCATGGGGCCGCAGCTCGTCGTCGTGGTCCAGGAGGGCGAGGAACTCGCCGTGCGCGAGGGCGAGGGCCGAGTTGGACGCCGCCGAGATGTGCCCGTTGGTGTCGCGGAAGACCACCTTGATCCGCTCCGGATCGCGGCGCTGGTAGCGCTCGAGGACGCGCCGGACGTGCGGCTGGCGCGAGGCGTCGTCGGCGATGCAGAGCTCCCAATGGGGATAAAGCTGGCGGCGCACCGACTCGATGGCCCGCACCAGCCACTGCTCGGGGGCGTCGTACACGGGCAGCAGGACCGAGATGAGCGGCTTCCGCGAGAGGCCGGCGAGGCGTCGGCGGATCTGGTCGGCACCCTCGGGCGTGAGGGTGTCGTAGGCGGCGACCCACGCGGCGTAGGTGTTGGGCGGCGGCGGCGCGGCCGCGGCCGTCCGGCGGACCTGACGCGCCACGGCCGTGTGCCAGGTGCCGTTGGCATCCTGCACCTCGATGAGCAGCAGGTGGCGGCCGAAGCGGGGGACGTCGACCTTGACGATCCAGCCGGAGCGCTCGGCCCCGGGATGGTCGCGGAAGTGGTCGAGCACGTCGAGGCGCTCGAGGCCGAACTCGACCGCCGCGGGCGTGCGGCCGAGGCGCGCGCGGACGGCCTGCAGCGGGATCCGGTCGCGGTGGAGGGACCAGCCGCGGACGTTGAGGGTGGGCGCGATCCGGGACCAGTCCTGCGGGTAATCGACATTGCCGAGCAGGACGGAGGCGGCCGCCGGCGCGGCGGGTCCGTCGAACAGGGTGCGGCGCAGCGCGCGGAACGGGGCGGTGGCGCGCCACGAAAGGGACTCGTGCATCCGGCGGATCTTGTCGTCGCGGGTCCGGATGACGTCCTGGGCCTGGTGGAGGCGCTGGGCGGCGGCGGCGAGTTCGGCCGCGTGGCGGGCGCGCAGCTCGTTTTCCGCGTGGCGGGCGGCCTCGACCTGGGCCGCGGCGTCCCGGGCGGCGCGGGCCCGGGTTTCGGCCAGCTCGGCGCGGGTCTGGGCCAGGGCGGGCCGGAGCTCGGCCAACTCGGCATCGGCCGCGAGGATCGCGTTCTCGTAGGCGGTCACCTGCAGGCGCGCGGTCCGCAGGAGCACGTCGGCCTGCTCCCGGCGGACGCGGTGCTGATCCCGCTCGCGGGCGACGTGGTCCGCGTGGTTCTGGGTGAGTTCCCGGGCGCGTTCGAGGCCGGCGGCATGCTCCCGCGCGGCGGCGAGCAGGGCCTCGAGGTTCCGGGCGTGATTGCGAGTGAGTTCCTCGCGGGCGACGACCGCGTCGCGGTCGGCGAGCGCCGCGGCCACGCGGTCGCGGGCGGCGGCCTCGACGCCCTGCTCCAACTGCCGGACGAGCCCGGCGAGGAGATCGGTCTGCGCCGCCAGCTGGCGGGCGGCGGGATCATCGAGGGTGGCGGCGGCGTCGTTGAGCTGCGCCGCGAGCCCCTGGGCGAAGAGGGTCGCATCCGTCGCGGTGGGCTCGGTCAGCCCGCTCCAGTCGGCGCGCGGCCCCCGTGCGGCGGTCTCGGCGTAGAAACCCGCCAGCAGGCTCGTGTTGTGCGCGAGGTCGAAGTGCAGCCGGGCGAAGGCGGCGCCGTGGCGGCCGAGGTTCGCCGCGAGGGCGGGATCGGCGAAGAGCCGCTGGCAGGCGGCCGCGATCTCCTCCGGGGTGCCCGCCGGCGGCAGGAACAGGGCATCGCGCCCGTCCTCGAGCAGCGCGGCCAGGTTGGCGCGCGGGAGCACGACCGGCCGCCCCGAGGCCAGGAACTCGGGCAGCTTCGACGGCAGCCGGTAGTCGTTGAACGGTCCCGGCCGGCCCGGCTGCACGAGCACGTCCGCCAGCGCCAGCAGCACGGGCAGGCGTCGCTTCGCGATGAAGCCCAGATCGAGCACGTGGCGCCGCACATCCTCCGGCAAGCCCGCGAGAAAACGGGGGGAATTGAGGCCGGTGCGCACCAGCCGGGTGGGGATGCCCCGCTGATTCAGCAGCGCCACCGCGAGGTACAGCGACCGCATCTCCGGCTCGTTGGCGAAGGTGTTGCTCCCGGTGAACACCAGCACCCGCTCCTCCGGACGCAGCCCCAGCGTCGCGCGCTCCGCCGCCGTCTCCGCCGCGTCCGCGAGGTCGGGCCGGTACTGCGCGAAGTCCACCCCGGGCAGCAGCAGGTGGGTCGGAATCCCCGGCGGCGCGAACTCCGCCAGCGGGGCGATGATGTGCGTGACCGCGTCCGCCAGGCGCAGAAAACTTTCGGCGCGGAACGGGTGCGGCAGACGGTCGTCCACCAGGCTCGCCAGTTCCCCGGCCGGGAGGGCGCGCAGCTGGGCGAGGGTCCGTCCCGTGTAGTTCTCGAGCAGGAAATGCTCGTTGTCCTCGAGGTGGACGATCAGGCGGGCCGGCGTTCCCCCCGCGGCCACCACCGCCCGCTGGTACGCGAGGACGCACTTCCGCACGCCCTCCCGCGGGGTCCACGCGTGGATCAGGTCCGCGGGCCGACCGTCGGGGAACAATCCCGGCCGCGCCACCGCCTCGGCGTGGGTCACCGGGATGAACAGCGGATCGGCGACGTGCCGCAGGCTCTCCAGGTCGCCCGACACCGCCACCGCGCAGGCGTGGCCCGCGGCGCTCAGGGTGTTGGCGAACCCCCCGATGTGGTTCAGGCTGTTGGTAGTGAAGTCCCCGTAATTGACGAAGAGGAGATTCAAGGCGCGGAGCGGCGGGACGGCCGGGTCAAAGCTGGAAACCACAGGCCGCGGCGTCCTTCGCGAACATCCGCACGGTGTCGAGGGAGAGGGCGCTCAGGTCCTGGCCGAGCAGGGTGGCCGCCTTGGCGAGGATGTCGTGCGGTACGGTGATGATCGCGCAGCCGCAGGCCTGGGCCTGCAAAATGTTCAGCACCTCGCGCGTGCTCGCCCACAGCAACTCGGCCTGCGGCCGGTCCGCCAGCAACGCCCCCGCCGCCCGCATCAGCGGCATCGGGTCGACGCCCGTGTCCGCGATTCGCCCGGCAAAGACCGAGACCACGGCCGGCAGGTTCGCCGGCAACGCCGCCGCCACGCCCGCCACCTGCGGCAGGGTCAGCAGCGCGGTCACGTTCAGCTTCACCCCCTCCGCCCCCAGCTCCCGGATCAGCGGCAACGCCGACTCGCCGCGCGAATTGGTGATCGGGATCTTCACGTAGACGTTCTTTCCCCAGGACGCGAGGCGCAGGGCTTGGCGGCGCATCTCCGGGAACTCGTCCGAGAACACCTCCAGCGAGAGGGGTTTGGCGGTGACGGTGCCTAGGATGTCCCGGGCGAACGCCTCGTAGTCCTTGATCCCGGCCTTGCGCATCAGGGTCGGGTTCGTGGTCAGGCCGCGGATGTAGGGCTTCGCGTAGAGCTCCAGAATGCCCGCGCGGTCAGCCCCGTCGGCGTACAGCTGGATCGTGAGTTCTTGGAGGGACTTCATCGGCGGATCCGGGATTGAGGAGCCGGCGGGGATGGGGGCGCAAGGCCGAAGTCCCGCGCCCCTTCGACTCCGCTCAGGGCTTGGCCGGACTCACGCGTGACGCAGGACGAGGTCCGCCGCCGCCGCGAAGGAGTCGACGGTGAAGTCCGGGGGCGCCCGCAGCGCCTCGGCATAACCGCGATCGATGAAGACGGTCCGCACGCCCGCCCGCTGGCCGCAGTCCACGTCGCGCCAGCGGTCGCCGATCATCCAGGAACGGGCGAGGTCAAGGCCCAGCGCGGCCGCCGCGTCGCGCAGCATCCCGGGCTCCGGCTTGCGGCGCGGGTCGGGCGGGTTTTCCCCTCCCGGGGCGTAGCACACCTCGACGCGCGCGAGCTGCGGCACGGCGGCGAGCAGCCGCGCGTGCATCGCCTCCACCACCTCCCGCCGCTGCGTGCCCCGCCCGACATCCGGCTGGTTGGTCGCCACCACCAGCGTGAATCCTGCCGCCGCCAGCGCCGCGCAGGCCGCGGGGACATCGGGATACAGGACGAAGTCCTCCAGCCGATCCGGCGGATACGGCCGGCCATCGCGCACGACCTGCCGGTTCAGGGTACCGTCGCGGTCGAGAAAGACCGCCGGGCGGGTCAGGGACATTCCCGCGCTCACGGGGCGGCGCTCAGGGTTTCGCGACCGACTCCCACTTGGTCTGGTTCACCTTCACCGCGGGGTGGGAGACAAACAGGTGCCAGAGGACCGCCTGGAACGCCTCGCTGTGCGGCGTGATGTTGCCGGGATTCACCACCGGTACGATCACGCAGGCGTCCGCCACCTTCGCCGTGTGCCCGCCGTCCTTGCCCAGCAGGCCGATCACCCGCGCGCCCACCTGCTTGGCGAAGTCCACCGCCGCCACCAAGTTGGGGGAAACATTCTGCTCGCGGTTGCCCCCGCCCACCGAGAGCACCAGCAGGGCGTCGTCCGCCCGCAGCCGCGAGCCGCGCAGCCATTCGACAAACACCGTCGCCCAGCCCTCGTCGTTGGTGCGCGCGGTCAGCTCGGACACGTTGTCGGTGGGCGCGTAGCACTCGAAGCCGCCGATCTTGCGGAAGTCGTTCACCGCGTGCCCGGCGTTCGCCGCGCTGCCGCCCACGCCGAGGATGAACAGGCGGCCGCCCCGCGCCCGCAGCGCCACCAGCTCCCGCACGCACCGCTCGCAGTCCTCCGGGTTCAGGCGGGCGACGATCTCGGCGGTTTCCCGCAGGTGCTGGACGGCGTAGGACATCAGGTCGAGGGTTGAGCAGGGAGTGAGGGGAGGGTGGGGGAGACGGCAAGCGGGGAATCCGCGGGCGTCGGCCGCCCTCCCTCAGCGCACCGTTTCAGGGCGTAGCGTGAAACCACCCGAGCGGCACGCTGCGGAACTTCAGCGACAGCAGCTTCCCGCCCTGCGGGAAGTGGTAATAGGTGAGGAGCGCCCGCCCCTCGTGGAACGTGATGCTCGTGTAGGCATAGGTGCACGCCGGATCGGCCTCGAGGTTCCGCGGCGCGCCCCACGTTTCGCCTTCGTCCCGCGAGAGCCTCGCGGCCAGCGGCGTCCGCGGACCCCCGTGGTTCGCGCCCAGCACGGTCCGTTCGGGATTCGCCCACGCCACGTGCGGGTTCCACACCAGCAGCCAGTCGCCGGTCTCCGGCAGCGCGGCGAGGGTCGCCGGCGACTCGGGTGACTCCACGTTCCACGGGGTCGCCTCCGTCCACGTCTCCCCGCCGTCGCTCGAGAAGGCGCGCCAGATGAGGCCGGTCTGGGTGCGGATGATCTGCATCACCCGGCCATCCCGCAGCTCGATCAGGCCCGGCTCCATCGCGCCGCGCTTGGGCGCGGTGAGCCACGTGCGCCCGCGCCGCCACGTCCGGCCGTCGTCGTCGGAAAGGTGCACGACGGTCCGGAAATCATCCTGCTTCGTGCCCACCCGCTGTGTCGTGGCAACGGGCGCCAGCAGCCGGCCGGAACGCAGCTGGAGCACGCGGGCGTTGTTCATCACGTGATAGCCGTCCTCTGGCGTCACGAGCACCGGCGGGCCCCAGGTCGCGGCGTCGTCGGTCGAGCGGCGCACGAACACCTTCAGGTCGGTCGCCGAGTTCTTGCGGAGGAAAAAGAACAGCACGTCGCCGCTGCGCGAGCGCAGCAGGCTCACGGACATCACGTTCGCCCGGCCCGAGTTTTCCTGGAGAACCCTGCGCTCGCCCCACGTGCGGCCGCCGTCGGTGGAACGCGCCGCCGCGATGTGCGCGGGGGCGTCATCGCGCGCCCCGCCCGCGAATCCCGTCCACGCCGCCAGCAACGTGCCGTCGCGGAGCACGAGCACGTCCGCCTCCGAGTGCCGCGGGTGCTCCGCGGTGGCGCGCGCGATGAAGGACTCGATCACCGGTCCGACGGCGGAGGCTGGTTCCGCCGCGCCCGCGCGGGCCGCCAGCCCCGTCAGCAGCAGGACCAGGAACGGGGAGCAGAGTCGGGAGCGGGCAATCACGACGCGGGGAAACATCCCCGCCTAGGTTGGCAGGTGGCCGGCGGGAGGAAACCGGATTCTGCGCGGGTGCTGGCTGCCTTCCTCGCCGGCAATGGCTGCGCTGCCCCGGTTCCCTTCTGCACTGACCGGGGAACGATTCCCCGGCTACACCGGGCCGAAGACCACGTGCAGCGGATCGAGGTAGCCGGGGCGCGTCGCCCCGGTCGCGGCAGACGGAAGCCGATGCCGGCCCTGCAGGCGTTCCGAGGCGACGATCGGCGCCGAACGAATTTTGTTCGGCAGCATACAACGGCCTGACCCCGTCCTTAGACCCGCGAGGCGAATCATGATCCTGGATCGATAGAAATCGCCAAGGTGCGAAGGGAAGAGCTGAGGTTCATCGTTGGGTAGTGCCGGATGGGCTGGTGGTGGGTTCGGATGTGGAGGGTTCTGGCTCCTCGGGCCTAGGACCGGGATGCGCAGCGGGGGATTGCAGGTGGGATGCCAAGTCCCCCCCGCCCCCATTTGCGATAGGAAGTGCTTGCGGGTGCGAGCCCCTGCGGTGTTTTTGGCAATAAGCCCCCGCGGGCGCGGGACAGGAAAGTGTAAATTTGCCCGCTGCGGCGTCGGGAAAGTTGACCGATAGGAAACTGGATTTTGAGTGGGATCGGATTCGGGAGGGGTGTGAGGGGAGGGTGCGGGTGAAAACGGAGTCGGACCCCTGTAGTCCCCCGACCCTAAAGGCCGCCTGACCGGCTCGCGGCGCGAAGTGCCGGTTAACAAAGATATCCCGACAGAAACTCAGCCACGCGTCCGATTCCGGCGCCGCGCCGGCGAATGTTCGGAGGTCAGGCGTGGCAGGCACGTTGCGAATCGCCACGCCTCCGGCTGCTCGCTGGCCAGCAGCGAGGCTGCAAACTGATTCCGCGGCGTCGGCTTGAACGAAGTCGTCGCCGAACGGCCTGACCCCGTCCTTAGGCCGCAGCGATGTCGGTTCAGCTTACATTTGATTTTTACAGCCATTGTTTTGCTTTAGGCTCCGGAAGTTTTAACGCGCTTTAGAGCAGATGGTAAGGAGGCAGGAGGTGTCATTCGTATCATCTCGGCATCCGCCGTGCTGGAGGAAAAAATACTAATGCGGTCTCCAATCGCCTCCCGCTCCCTTGCCCCCGCCATTCCCTTGGCCGCCGCGCTCGCCGC
>JAIXQE010000102.1 GCA_027485815.1 Opitutaceae bacterium | reverse complement strand
TTCCCTCCCAGTCTAGCAGCTCCCGGAAGTCCGTCGTGCGCAGGCCATTCACCAGAATGACGCGTTCCGGCCCGAGCTTGCGGCGGGTCAGGGCGATCATTTCCCGCAGGCCGGCGACCACCTCCCGGGCCTTCGCCGCGCCCACCTGCCGCGCCAGCCCGGGGATGAGGGCCTGCGGCAGCGCGTCGATGAAAACCCCGCCCAAGGGCGCGGTGCGGTGCGCGGACGCGACTACCTCGGACCACCATTCCCGGAATGCCGGCTGCGAGGGATCCGGGCGCGGCGTGCCCGACGGGTGCCGGACGATGGCCCCCGCGGAGTCGCGCAGGGTCCATTCTTCACGGTAAGTGGCGAAGGCGGCGTACCCCGGCCAGTTGATGAAGGCGTTCAGGTAAAACAGGACTCGCGCTCCGGGCCGCTGCGCGACAACGCGGCGCGCCGAGTCCGCGATGCCGGCCTCGGTGCTCCCGTGCGGGTTCACGCCGTGACTCTTCTCCAGCGCGATGAGGGTGCTGTGCCGCGCGACAAACGCGACCTCCGCCTCGGTCAGATCCCCCGTGCGCTTGCCGAAGTGGAGGTTCAGGGGCACGCGGTCCCAACTGAAGCCGGTGAGCCGCACGATGCGGTCCAGCGGTTCGCCGGGGCGAGGTTCCGCCGCGCCCCCCGCGGATAGGCCTGCGGCGAGCAGGAGGGCCAGGAGCGCGCGCAGCCGGGCTGCCGGGTGAAACGAGGCGGCTGGGATAGAGAGCAGAAGCAGACGCCGCACGAGGTGCATCGGGGTTCTGCGTGAGCCAAGCCCGGGCCGCAGGTGGCGTCCACCGCGAATCGACCGGGAGGGCTAGGCCCGGCGCCGCCGGCGCGTCCGGGCGTGGGCGAGCAGGGTTCCGATCCCCAGCAACCAGCCCGCCGGGTAAGGCAGCAGCAGCAATCCCCACGCCCAGGATCGGCCCGTGTCGCCGCCGATGCCGCCTCCCGCGCTCAGCCCGAACATCGCGGCCACCCCGATGGCGATCAGGGCCGTGACCAGCGTCCAGCGCCGCGGCCGGGGCAGCGGTGCGTTGGGCAGACTCGCGCTGACCCGCAGCAGAATACTCCCCGCCAAGATGACGCCGGCGCCTTCCAGCGGATCCAGCGCGCCCCCGAGAAACGCCGCGACGCCGATCCAGAACAGGGCGCGGGACCAGGCCGGAGACAGGTGCATCGGGAGCCGCTCAAGGGAGCCGACAAGAAAGTGCTCCGGAATCCGCGAAAGGAAAGCGAGGCGACCGATGCGCCGGGAAACCCCGTCCCCTGAAAACGCAACAAGCCGGGCTCGCGAGGAGCACCGGCTTGTCGGCGGAAGGCGGGCGTGGCCCGCTCCGGGAAGGCGCTTACTGCGCCAGCAGCATGTTGCGCGACTGCTTGATGGTCTTGGTGACCGCCCGCTGGTGCTTGGCGCACAGGCCGGTGTACTTGCGGGGCAGGATCTTGCCCGTGTCGGTGACGTAACGGACCATCGCCTGCGGCTGGGTGAAGGGGATCTCGGCCGGCGTGGGAGTCTGCTGCTTCTGCTCGGTGGTGCTCATTGAAAAGAGGAAGGGAAACCCTGAACCCGGGCCCCGACCTGTCAACCCGCAATTCACCCGCTTGCCTCCCACCGGGAACCGGCCTGAGTGACCGCCCCGCGATGCTGTTCCAACTCCAGTCCGAGTACGAGCCCCGGGGCGACCAGCCCCAGGCCATCCAGCGGCTGGTGGAATCCATCCGCGCGGGGAACCGTCACCAGACCCTCCTCGGCGTCACCGGCTCCGGCAAGACGTTCACGATGGCCAACGTCATCGCCCGCCTCGAGCGGCCGGCGCTGATCCTGTCCCACAACAAGACCCTCGCCGCTCAGCTCTACTCCGAGTTCAAGCACTTCTTCCCCCACAACGCGGTCGAGTACTTCGTTAGCTACTACGACTATTACCAGCCGGAGGCCTACATTCCCTCCAGTGACACCTTCATCGAGAAGGACTCTGCCATCAACGAGGAGATCGAGCGGCTGCGGATGGCGGCCACCAGCTCGCTGGTCTCGCGGCGCGACGTGATCGTGGTGGCCAGCGTCTCCTGCATATACGGCCTCGGTTCGCCCCAGGAGTTCAGCTCCCTGATGATCCCGCTGCGCCGCGGCGCCGGCTTGGAGCGCCAGCGCCTGCTCGAGCGGCTGGTCGAGAACCTCTACGAACGCCACGACCTCGAGCTCAAGCCGGGCCGCTTCCGGGTGCGGGGGGACGTGGTCGACATCATGCCCGCCTACCTCGAGTACGGGCTCCGGGTGGAATTTTTCGGGGACGAGATCGAGGGCCTGCAGGAGTTTGATCCCTTGACGGGCCAGGTCCGGCGGAGCCTGGAGCAGTTCGACCTGTACCCGGCGAACCAGTACGTCACTAGCCGAGGCAAACTGGAGCCTGCGATCGCCGGCATCCGGCGCGAGCTGGACGAGCGGGTGGCGGAGTTCGAGCGCACCGGGAAGCTGCTCGAGGCGCAGCGCATCCGGATGCGCACCGAGTACGACCTCGAGCTCCTGCAGGAGATGGGCTTCTGCAACGGCATCGAGAACTACTCGCGCCACCTGACCGGGCGGCCGCCGGGCGAGCGGCCGTTCTGCCTGCTCGATTTCTTTCCCCGCGACTTCCTGCTGTTCGCCGACGAGAGCCACGTGACGCTCCCGCAGATCGGCGGGATGTTCAATGGCGACCGGGCGCGGAAAACCACGCTCGTCGACTTCGGCTTCCGGCTGCCCTCGGCCCTCGATAACCGCCCGCAGAACTTCGCCGAATTCGAGGGGGCCTCCGGCCAGCTGGTTTATGTCTCCGCCACGCCCGGCCCCTACGAGCTGAAGCATTCCACCGTCGTGGCGGAACAGCTCGTGCGGCCGACCGGCCTCCTCGATCCCGAGATCACCCTGCGCCCGACGCGCGGCCAGGTGGAGGACCTGATTGCCGAGGCGCGCGCCGCCGCGGCCGCCGGGGAACGGGTGCTGGTGACCACCCTGACCAAGCGCCTCGCGGAGGATCTGACCAGCCACCTGCGGGAGGCCGGGATCCGGGTGGAATACCTCCACTCGGACATCGATGCGATCGAGCGGGTCGAGATCCTGCGCAACCTCCGCCTGGGCAACTTCGACGTCCTCATCGGCATCAACCTGCTCCGCGAGGGCCTGGACCTGCCGGAGGTGGCGCTGGTGGTGGTGCTGGATGCGGACAAGGAGGGTTTCCTGCGCAGCGAGACCTCGCTCATTCAGACGGCCGGCCGGGCGGCGCGGCACGAGAAGGGCCGGGTGATCTTTTACGCGGACCAGCAGACCGATTCGATCCGGCGGACCTTGGCCGCGGTGGCGTACCGGCGGGAGAAGCAGCTGGCGTTCAACCGGGAGCACGGGATCACCCCGCGGAGCGTGCGGCGGGCGGCGCAGGCGAGCCTCCACGTGCTCGATGGCAGCGGCCGCCGCGAGGCGGAGACCGTGGTGGCGGAGACGGTCGACGACGCGGCAGCCGTGATCGCGGAACTGGAGGAGGAGATGCAGGAGGCGGCGAACCGCCTCGAATTCGAACGGGCGGCCGTACTGCGCGACCAGATCGATGCCCTCAAGTCGGGGCGGCACACCCGCGGTGCGGCCCCGGCGTTGCGGCCGGCGCGCCCGGCGGCGGCGAAGGGCGCGCGGCGCCGCGGGCGTTAGCGGGCGGCGGCGGGGACGGGCGGAGGACGCGCGGAGGACGGAGGGCGGTGGACGGTCGCCGGCGGGAAGGAGGGACGGCGGGATTGGGAGATGGAGGGCCGGAGGCGCGATGGTCCGATGTGGATCCCGCGTGCCGTGGTTCGATTTCGATGCCGCGTGCCGCGGTCCGATGTAGCCGGGGCATCGTGCCCCGGAAGGCGGGACGGGATTAAAAACTGCAGGGCAATCTGCCTTGGCATCGAGAAGGGCTGCGCGCGCAGGCGCTTCTGTCTGCGAAACCGGGGCACGATGCCCCGGCTACACCGAGCCGTCTGCGGTCGGGAGCGATCGAACCGGCGGCGGCCTTCGGCCCGTGGCGCCGTCACCCATCCTCCTTCGCTCAAGCCCAGTTGAAGTTGAAACTGATGCTGATCCGCTCGGCGTCGACCCGGTTGGCCACCACCTCGTGGCGCAGCCAGCTCTCAAACAGGATTACCGAGCCGGCCGTCGCCGGATAGGTCACGTGTGTCCGCCGCGCCGCGGAGGCGGATGCCTTCCGCGGCGGCGCGGCCATGAAGCGGTCCAGCCGCGGGTCCTCAAACTTCAGCCCCGGGCAGCCCCGCGGGGTCGCCACGTAATAGGTGCCGCTGATGCAGGACAGCGGGTGCAAATGGAGCGAATGGGCCGCGGTCGGCGGCATAATGTTCACCCACAGGTCGGTCAGCTGGAGCGAGCGGCCGCCGAGATCGAAGGCGAGCTCGTGGGCGAAGCGACGGACGTGCGGCAGTAGCCGGCGCTCGAGCGTCGCGAACGTGCTCGAGAAGCGGTGCAGCTCGTTCATCGAGGCATAGCTGGTGTAGCCGCCCGGATAGTGGCGAGCGGACCAACGCCGCCCTGCCGCGTCAAAATCCCGCAGTCGCCGGCATTCGTCCTCCAAATCGGCCCGCAGCCGTTCGCCACCCCGCGGCTGCAGCGGAGCGGCATAGATCGGAGTGGCAAACCAGGAGCGGAGGGTCATCGGGTGACTCCGTTGCCTCAAAGAACCCCGCCCATCCGGCGGCGCACCCACGGGACGAGGGCGAAGAACACGCCCGCGGCCGCGAGCACCGCGAGGGCCTGCTGGCCGAAGAAACGATCCAGCTGCCCGGTCTCACCCTCTCCGAACTGGGCGGCCAAGACGCCCGCGAACTTGTTGCCGAACGCGGCGCCGAGGAACCAGATGCCCAGCATTGCCCCCACCAGGTGCCGCGGCGCGATCTTGGTAAAGGTGCTCAAACCGACCGGGCTGAGCAGCATTTCCCCGATCGTCTGCAGGAAGTAGAGACCGAGCAGCCACAGCGGACTCACCCGCCCCTGCATCGCCAACTGGGCCGCCGGCACCATCAGGCCGAAGGCCAGCGCCAGGCACACGAGGCCGAGGGTGAACTTCAGCGGGCTCGAGGGCTGCCGGTCGCCCAACCGCGTCCAGAGCAGCGCGAAGAGCGGCGCCAGCGCGATGACGAAGATCGGATTGGCCGACTGATACCACGACGAGGGGACTTCGAGCCCGCCCACGTGGGTCGCCGTATGCCGCTCCGCGAACAGGGTCAGCGAGGTGCCCGCCTGTTCGAACAGCGCCCAGAAGATGAACGCTCCGATGAAGAAATAGAAGATCGCCCCCAATTGCCGGGTCTCGCGCTGCGGCGAACGCCCGAACCAGATCATCAGCCCGATCGGCACCAGCAGGAACAACGCGCGCAACCATTCAAAGCCCGGCGCATCCGACAACTTCACGAGCCCCCACAGGCCCAGGGTGCCCAACAGGGTGAAGACCGGCTGCTGCCAGGCCCCGGGACGCCGGGGCGGCGGCGGACCGACCTCGCGCAGGCCCTGGCCAAAGAAGACGAATACCAACAGGCCGAGCAGCATCCCGACGCCCGCCGCCCCGAAACCCCAGTGCCAGGAATGCGCCGGAGCGAAGCCCCAGCCGGTCAGCACCGCCTTGAACGCGCTGTGCTGCGCGAGGAAGCCGGTCACCAGCGGCGCGATGAACGCCCCGGCGTTGATGCCCATATAGAAGATCGAAAAGCCCGCGTCCCGCCGTGCATCCCCCGGCGCATACAGCTGGCCGACCATCGCGCTGATGTTCGGCTTCAGCAGTCCGGTTCCGATCACGATCAAAGCGAGACCCAGGTAGAAGGTCGCCTCCCCGGGCACGGCCATCGAGAAGTGTCCCGCCGCGATGATGATCCCGCCCAGGAGCACCGCCAGCCGGGAGCCGAGGATGCCGTCCGCCAAAGTCCCTCCGGGAATGGAGAGCATGTAGACGGACATCGTGTAGGTGCCGTAGATCAGGGTCGCCTGGCCGATCGGCAGGCCCAAGCCGCCCGCGGCCGCCGGCGCCACCATGTACAGGGTGAGCAGCGCCCGCATCCCGTAATAGGAGAACCGTTCCCAGAGCTCCGCAAAGAACAGGGTGTACAGCGGCCGCGGATGGCCGAGGAGCTGCGGATGCGCGGGTATAACGGCCTCGGTCTCGATCGGGACCGGGGCGGCGGGGCGTTGGGGGGCGGACATCCCGCGGAGCTTGGCAAGCACCACCCCCGGCGGGAAGCGGAAAGACCGGCGCCCACCGGGGGGCAGTTTACTGCTCCGCTTCGCGCGCGAGCAGCCAGAGCAGGTCCGAAAGGCGGTTGATGAAGCGGCCCACCTCGGGCCGCAGGTGGCGGCCGTGCGCGGCCAAGGCCGTCAGGCGCCGTTCTGCCCGCCGTGCCGCCGTGCGT
>JAIXQE010000176.1 GCA_027485815.1 Opitutaceae bacterium | reverse complement strand
TCGAGGGCGCCTTCCTGCTGGCCGGAAACGGCGGTGATGCCATCGCCGATCGCATCGAGCGAGAGCCAGGGCCCCAGCCGGAACGGCTGGCGGGCAAGGTCGATTCCGTGCACCTGCAGGTGCGTCTGCAGTTCCCGATGGATCGCCCCGGCGGCCGGGAAGTCGCCCAGCGTGGCGTCAATCGCGGCCGTGGAGGCGGACTCGCCGGTGCGGTACGAGATGTTGCCGAAATGGCAGAGCGAGGCCGAGAGGTGGCCGGTCTCGACCGGGGCGGCGAGGTCCTGGCTCCGGCGGGAGCGGACGGCATCGAAGAAGTTCTGGACGTGGGTGGCGCCGCCGTCGCCCGCGAACTTGCGGATCTGCTTGCCCGCCTTGTCGAAGGCCGTGGCGCCCACCAGCCCGGCGACCGTGCCGCCCTCGCAGGTGGCGATGACCCCGGTGCGGAGACCTCCGACCTGATCGAGGTAGTTGACCCCCGGTTTGGCGGGGAGCGCCCGGTGTTCGAAGATCAGCGGGATCTGGGCGTAATCATAGACCGCGACGTGCGTATTGGGGGTCTCCGCGGCGTCCAAGATCGCATAGCGGTTGCCGAAGCTGACGATGCGGCGCGGGGGACCGTTGTGGCGGGCAATCCGGAGGGCGATGTCGAGGACGTGAACCCCGTTGTTGCCGAGCTCGCCGTTGCCGGTGTCCCAGGACCAATGCCAGTCATAGTGCAGCTTGCCGCGGGTGAGCGGGGCCATCGGCGTGGGGCCGCAGAAGAGGTCGTAATTGATCCCCTCGGGGTACCAAGGGAGGCGTTTGCCGATGGATTGGCGGAGATTGTAGACGATCGCGCGGATGTGCTGGACCCGGCCGAGTTCGCCGGAGTGCAGGTACTGGATCGCCTGGGCGAGGCCCGTCTCGGAGCGGTAATGCGTGCCGACCTGGACGATCCGGCCGTACTTGGCGGTGGCCTCGATCATCTTGCGCCCTTCCCAGACGGTGCGGGACATCGGTTTCTCGACGTAGACGTCCTTGCCGGCCTGGCAGGCCCAGACCGTGAGCAGGGCGTGCCAGTGATTGCTGGTGACGATCATCACCGCATCGATGTCCGCGCGACCGATCAGTTCGCGGGCGTCGGTGGTCTGGAAGGGGGCGGGCGTGCCTTCGGGCAGGTTGCGGGCGACGCGGGCGAGCACCTGGGGATCGACGTCGCAGAGCCCGGCGATGCGGACGCCGGGCATCTTGACGAGGTTCTTGAGGTGGGCGGAGCCCTTGCCGTTCAGGCCGATCACGCCGAGGCGGATGGCGGAGTTGGCGCCGGGGGCGGCGGCGTAGACGGACGGGCGGAGGCCGGCGGTGAGGGCGGCCCCGGCGGCGAGGGCGGACTGCCGGAGGAAGGAGCGGCGAGGGAGCGAAGGCATGGGCGAGGGGGGAACGAGGGGCGAGACGCTGGGGAAAGCCCCCACGGCGGGGACTGTAGGCTCCGCGGGGGCCGCGACAAGCCGGGAGGCGGGAGCCGCGAGCGAATCCGAGGCGCGGGCGATGGATTTGCGTTCGCCAGCGGGAGGCGACGGGCTTTGTTCCCCCCGATGCACATCGACACCGAGGACTTGTTGGAGCGCTTCTGCCGTTACGTCCGGATCGACACCCGCAGTGATCCGCACGCGGGGATGACCCCGAGTTCCGCGGGCCAATGGGATCTGCTGCGGCTGTTGGAGGCGGAGTTGCGGGCGCTGGGGGCGGAGAACGTCGAACTGACGCGGACCGGCTATGTGCTCGCGACCATCCCGGCGACGACGCGCCGGGCTGGCGTGCCGACCTTGGCGTGGCTGGCGCACGTGGACACCGCGACGGAACTGCCGGGTGGGGCGACGCCGATCGTCCACCGGGCCTATGATGGCCGGCCCATCGTGTTGCCGGAGGATCCGACGCAGGTCCTGACCGTCGAGAGCATCCCGCACCTGCGGGAATCCATCGGCGAGGACATCATCACGGCCAGCGGCACCACCCTGCTGGGAGCGGACGACAAGGCGGGGGTGGCGGCGATCATGGCCGCGGTGCGTTACCTCGTGCGGCGCCCGGAGATCCCGCACGGAAAGATCCGGATCTGCTTCAATCCGGACGAGGAGATCGGCCACGGGCTGCGCACCCTGGCGCTGGAGCAGCTGGGGGCGGACTTCGGGTACACCCTGGACAGCGAGGCGCGGGGGGAATTGGACGACGAGACCTTCTCGGCGGATGCGGCGCGGGTGGAGATCCGCGGCGTGGCGGCGCATCCGGGGTGGGCGAAGGATGTGATGGTCAACGCGCTGCGGCTGGCGGCGCGCTTCACCGCGGCGCTGCCCTTGGGCCGCTCCCCGGAGCGCACGGCGGACCGGGAGGGGTTCATTCATCCCACCGAGATCCGCGGTAACAGCGAGCGGGCGACCGTGCGCTTGATCCTGCGGGACTTTGAACTGGAGGGCCTGGCCGAACTGCGGCGGCTGGTGGCGCAGGCGGCGGCGGCGGTCGAGGCGGCCGAACCCGGCGCCCGCATCGAGGTGGCGTTCCACGAGCAGTACCGGAACATGCGTTACTGGCTCGACCGCGATCCGCGGCCGGTGGACTACGCCCTGGAGGCGATCCGGCGGACGGGCCTCACCCCGTTCCGGCACCGGATCCGGGGCGGCACCGACGGATCACAGCTCACGGCCCGTGGCCTGCTGACCCCGAACCTCTTCTGCGGGATGCATCAGGTGCACAGCCAGCGGGAGTGGGTTTCCCTCCAGGATATGGGCCGGGCCGCGCAAATGCTCATCCATCTCGCGCGGGTCTGGGAGGAACGGACGCCCGCGCCGCCGGCCGCGTGAGCCGGCCAGAATCAGGTTGGTTTTCGGCGCGGAACGGACCATCCTCCCAACTTAACTTTACTCGTATGGCCCAGACCAAATCGGACATCGGACTCATCGGCCTCGCCGTGATGGGTCAGAACCTCGCCCTCAACATCGCTGATCACGGCTTCCGGATCTCCGTTTATAATCGGACGACCGAGAAGACGGAGAAGTTCGTTGCCGAGAACCCGGCCACCCCGGGCGGTCTCCACGGCGCTAAGACCCTGGAGGAATTCGTCCAGTCGCTGTCCCGCCCGCGCAAGATCGTGATCCTCGTCCAGGCCGGCAAGGGCACGGACGCGGTCATCGACAGCCTGGTGCCGTTGCTGGACAAAAACGACATCGTGATCGACGGCGGGAACGCGTTGTGGACGGACACCATCCGCCGCGAGCAGGCCCTGCGCGCGAAGGGCCTGCGGTTCATCGGCTCCGGCGTCTCCGGCGGCGAGGAGGGCGCGCGCTTTGGTCCGGCCCTGATGCCGGGCGGCGACCCGGCGGCGTACAAGGAGCTGGAGCCCATCTGGAACGCCATCGCGGCCAAGGTGGATGCCAAGACCGGCCGGCCCCTGACCGGCGCGGCGCCGGGCAAGCCGATCCAGGGGGGCGTGCCGTGCGCGACCTACATCGGCGAGAATGGCGCGGGCCATTACGTGAAGATGGTCCACAACGGCATCGAGTACGGCGACATGCAGATGATCTGCGAGGCCTACGCCGTGATGCAGGGCCTGCTGGGCCTGAAGGCCCCGGAGATGGGCGCGATCTTCGCCGAGTGGAACCGCGGGATGCTGGGCAGCTTCCTGATCGAGATCACCGCGGACATCCTCCAGCAGAAGGATCCCGTGACCCGGAAGCCGATCGTGGACGTCATCCTCGACACCGCGGGCCAGAAGGGCACCGGCAAGTGGACCTCGGTCAATGCGCTCGATATGGGCGTGCCGGCGCCGACCATCGCGGAGTCGGTGTTCGCGCGGTGCCTCAGTGCGATCAAGGACGAGCGCGTGGCGGCGGCGAAGGTGCTCAAGGGTCCGGCGAAGAAGTACAAGGGATCCCGCAAGGCGCTGGTGGCGGCGATCCACGATGCGCTGTACTGCTCGAAGATCTGCTCTTACGCGCAGGGCTTCCAGCTGATGCGGGAGGCGCAGAAGGAGTACAAATGGAAGCTGAACTTCGGCGAGATCGCGCAGATCTGGCGGGGCGGCTGCATCATCCGCGCCGTGTTCCTGCAGAAGATCACCGAGGCCTATTCGCGGAAGCCGGATCTGGCGAACCTGCTGCTCGACCCGTACTTCAACAAGACCGTGCGCAAGGCGCAGGAGAACTGGCGGAAGGTCGTGGCCCTGGCGGTGGAGTGCGGCGTGCCCGTGCCGACCTTCAGCTCGGCGCTGTCGTACTACGACGGCTACCGTTCGGCCCGCCTCCCCGCGAACCTGCTCCAGGCGCAACGGGATTACTTCGGGGCGCACACCTATGAGCGGACGGACCGCCCCCGCGGCGAGTTCTTCCACATCGACTGGCCGGAGGCCGGCCGGCCCCAGTTGGCGATCAAGTGATCAGTCGGACGGGACGGCGAAGGGCGCGGCCGGCGTAAAGCCGTCCCGCCCATCGCACACGCCTGCAGATCCGGCCGCACCCGCGCAGGCTAGAGCGATGAACGAACTGGTCTTCTCGGTGACCCAAGAGGGGGACGGGGGCTTCGTGGCGGAAGCCCTCGGGGAGAGCATCTTCACCCAGGCTGACTCCTGGGAGGAACTGAAGGAGAACGTGCGCGAGGCCGTGGCGGCCTTCTATTTCGACCGCACCGCGCCGGCCAGAGTCCGACTGCACCTGGTGCGAGACGAAGTTTAACACGCCGGCCGACAAACGACGCGCGGCCCTCGGCAAGGGGTGCCGCGCGAAAGGGGCGGAACGTGCGACCTTGGCGGCTCCTTCCGCCATGAAAACCGCTTTCGTCCCGCTCCTTGGCCTCGTCGGCACCCTGCTCCTCGCGGCCGGCTGTTCCACGCCCGCCTCCCGCATCGAGGCCAACCCGGAGGCCTTCGCCCGGCTCGGTCCGGAACAGCAGACCCTCGTGCGCACCGGGCAGATCGGCCTCGGCTTCTCCACCGAAGCCGTCCGCCTCGCCCTCGGCGACCCCGACCGCACCACCGTCCGCACCGATGCCCGCGGGGAAACGGTGATCTGGCACTTCCTGACCTATGAGGCCGGCGGGCAAATCCTCTTCACCGGGCATTTCCATCGCGGTTACCGCGGCGGCGGCTGGGGCTGGGGGGCCTCCTACCCCTATTACCTGGATTACCCGGCCCGCACCGTCCGGGACCGCTTCCGGGTCGAATTCCACGACCGTAAGGTAACTGCCATCACCAGGGAGGACAGCCGATGAACCAAAACCTAAAGTTCCGCCAAGCCCAGTTCCATTGGGGAAAGGCCCATCTTGACAGAGTTTACTCCAGCCGGCAGCCCGAACCCATGAAGTGTCTTCCGCACCCGTTCACGGAACGCCCCCAACACCCGCGAGGGGTGGCGCGGGGAGGGAACCCGGCGCGCGCGCGATGATTCCCCTGAATCCGGGGGCTGCGCTGGAGGAACAGATCGCCCACTGGCGCAGCTACCGGCGCCGGCGGCAGGCGCCGCCACCGGACCAGGGGGAGAAGGTGGAGGATCAGCTGCGCCAGTCGATCGAAGGGCTGCGCGCCGGGGGGCTTTCGACGGAGGAGGCCTTCCTCGTGGCGGTGCGGCGGCTGGGCGGCAGGGATGCGCTGTCGCGGGAGTTCGCGCGCGAACACTCGGAGCGCCTCTGGAAACAGCTGCTCCTGACCGACGCGGAGGCGGCCGGCGGGGACCAGGCGAGCGGGCGAAGGCAGGCGGCCGTGGCGCTGGGTCTGGCGGTGGCCGCCGGCGTGGCCGTGAAGGTGCCGGCGTTCTGCGGCATTCCCCTGGAGGGCGATGCCGTGTTTTACGCGCGGAATGCGGCCCTTTTCGTCCTGCCATTTCTGGCGCTGTTCTTTGCGTGGAAGCGGCGGCTGACTCCGTCCGCCCTGGCGCTCCCAGCGGCGGGAGCGATCGTCGCGGCCCTGCTGGCGAACCTCTATCCGTTGCGGGCGGCGGGCGACACCTTGGGGCTGTTCGCGCTGCATCTGCCCATCGCCCTGTGGCTCGGCGTGGGGGTGGTCTATGCGGGCGGGCGTTGGGCGCAGGGCAAGGCGCGGATGGACTTCATCCGGTTCTCCGGGGAGCTGTTCATCTATTATGTCCTGATCGCGCTGGGGGGTGGCGTGCTGATCGCGAGCACGGCGATGACCTTCAAGGCGATCGGGGTGGATCCGGGGCACTTCATCGGGAACTGGCTGGTGCCGTGCGGGGCGGCCGGCGCGGTGGTGGTGGCCGCGTGGCTGGTGGAGGCCAAGCAGAGCGTCGTGGAGAACATGGCGCCGGTGCTGACGCGGGTGTTCACGCCGCTCTTCGCGGCGGTGCTGCTCTCGTTTCTGGTGACCCTGGTGGCGACGGGGCGCGGGGTGGACCAGGCCCGCGAGGTGCTGATCGGGTTCGATGCGCTGCTGATCATCGTCTTGGGACTTTTGCTGTATGCCGTGTCGGCGCGCGACCCGCAGGCACCGCCGGGAGGGTTCGATGTCCTGCAACTGGTGCTGGTGGTTGCGGCGCTGGTGGCGGACGGGGTGGCGCTGTGGGCGATCGCGTCGCGGATCCAGGAATTCGGTTTCACCCCCAACCGGCTGGCGGGGCTGGGCCTGAACGGGGTGCTGCTGGTGAACCTGACGTGGTCGGCGGTGCTCTACGGGCGGTTTCTGCGGGGCCAGGGGACGTTCGCGGCGCTGGAGCGGTGGCAAACCGCGTACCTGCCGGTCTACGCGGCTTGGGCGGGGCTGGTGGCGGCGGTCTTCCCGCCGCTGTTCGGTTTCCGCTGAGCGACGCGGGGCGGACTTGCCGCCCGGGCGTGGAAGCGCTGCGCTCCCTGGATGACTTCCCGCCGTTCCTCGCCGGCCCTCGCCCGCGTGCCGCGTCCGGAGACGCCCCGGCGGGCGGCGTTCCTGCTCCCATGACCAGCCTGTTCCTCCTCGCCGGTTGCGTGGGCTGCGCCGGGCTCGAGATCTGGCAATTGGTGCAGGCCGAAAGACTGCTGGGCCGGCGGGCGGCGGCCGCACCGGGACCCGATGAGGCGCGCGCCCGCCGCTGGAGCCTGGCCCTGCTGGCCTATTGGCTGGGGATGGTCGGCCTGCTGTTCCTCCCGTTGGCGCGGTTGCACGCCCTCGGGCTGCTGCTGGTGACGATGATCGGCTTCTCGCTGCGGCGGGGGGCCGAGCGGCTCTGGACCCTGCGCCTGCTCACCTTCGAGGGAGCGATCCGCATCGGGTTGCTGCTGTCCCTCGCGGTGCTGGCGTGGCGGCGCCTGTGAAGCCGGGGGGGTCAGCGGACCCAGCGGCGGGATTCCGCCTTGGGGGCGGGTTCGTCCATCGGTTGGGCGAAAAACTCCTGCGCGGCGGCCACCAGGCGGGCGTAGCGGGTGTAGTCGCCGGCCCAGGAATTCGGGACCGACAACCGCCGCATCACCCCGCGGCCGCGGCGGTCCGGGGCGGTGTCGTCCGGGCTCAGTTCGAGCGTGAAGCGCGGATCATGGGCGTGGACGACGTAGTGGCGGACCCCGTCGGGGGCTTCCCGCTCGATCCGGACAAAGGCCGAGGAGTCCATGCGCGCAGCGTGCGGCACGGCGGGGCGGACGCAAACGCCGTTTTGCCCTTGAGCCGGGAGGGGCGCGGGCGCAAACCCTCCCCACCCGCCGGCGAGGCGCCCCCGGTTCAGCCGCGGGCGAACCGGATGACGCCGCTCCGGGCTCTCCCATGAAGTCCTCCCCGCCCCCCGGCCTGCCCACCTGGCTCTTCATCCTCACGGACCTCGCGCTGCTCGGCGCCGCGGCGATCGTGGCCTGGGCGAGCCCCGCCCCGCTGTCCACGGGCGCGCTGGTGACGATCGTCGGCTGCGTGCTGCTGGGCATCCTCGCGGGCCTCGTGCCCCTGGTGCTGCGCGTGGAGCGGGCGAAAAACGCCGCCCTGGACGAACGGCAACGGGCCCTCGAGGCGTTGGCTGAGACGGTCCGGGAATCCGCGCAACAGGTGAGCATCGCCACCGGGAGCCTGCACGGGATCGCCGAGCTGGCGCGGCGCACCCTGCGCGAGGCGGAGCAGTTGCCGGAGCGGCTGCAGGAGCGGGTTTCGGCCCTGCAGGGGCAGCTGGCGGAGGCGGACGAGGGCGCCCGGGCGGGACTGGAGGAGGAATTGGCCACGCTGCGCGGCAGCGAACTGGGGCGGATCGAAGCAGCCGTCGCCCAGATCGCCCGCACCGCCACGGAACTGACCCGGCTGGAAGCCGCGGCCGCCAAACAGGTCGCGACCCTCCAGCGGGAGACGGCGGACAGCGCCGCGCGGCTCCAGCAGGCGATCGCCGCCGCCCGGGAGGAAGGCGGGGCCGCCCTGGAGGCGCGGCTGCGCGAGGCCCGCGCCAGCCTGGCCGCCGCCGCGGAGGCCACGACCGCGGCGTGGCGCGAAACCACCAACGCGCAACTCGCCGCCCTCGACGAACGCCTCACGCGGCTCGCGGCTTTGCCGCCGCCCGAGGCCGTCAAGCCGGCCGAGCCATCCGCGCCGGAGCTCGCCCCCGGCGAGGCGGCGCTCCCCTCGCCCCGCAAACCGCGCCGACCCCGCCGCGAAGACCCGCCCGCTCCCACCCCGGAGGCGGCGGCGGCACCCGCCGGCCCCGAGGTCACCGCCGTCCGCGTGGAATCCGTCGCGGCGCCCGCATCCGCCCCGGCTGAACCGATTCCCGCCCCGGAAGTCGCCGCCGAGCCGGCCCCGGCACCCGCGGAACCGCCGCCCCCCCCGCCTCCCGCGACCCCCGAGGTCGAACCCGCTTTGGCGACACCCGCCCCGGAGCCCGTGGCTCCAGCGGAGCAGACCCCGGAAGTCGCGGCCGCAGCGATCGCGGAGGCTCCGCCGCCGGCCGTACCCGAGCCCGCACCACCCGCCCCGGCGCCCGAACCGCCGCCGCTGGCGCCGCGCAAACGGCCGGCCCGGCGGACCGAGCCGGAGGCACAGCCCACCTTCGAATTCGGCTTCGAGGACAGCCCCCCGGCGAGCCCCGGCACCGTCGAGCGCACGCTGACTTCGGACGGGGCGACGCGCCTGCTGGTCACGGCCTACATCGGCATCGGCAACCGGCTGTTCATCCGGGGCGACGGTCCCGGGTTGAGTTGGGAACGCGGCGTGCCGCTGCAGTTCATCTCGATCGGCAAATGGCGCTGGGAAACCGGCGAGGCGAGCGGGCCGATCCGCTTCCGGGTCTACAAGAACGACGAGCTCGAATGCTCCGCCTTGGGCGAGCAGGTGCTCGATCCAGGCTACCTGCAGGAAGTCACGGCCCCGTTCTGAGCCGAGGGCCTTTGCCGCTCAGTAATGGGGCGGACGCTCGTCCGCGGGCTCCGGGGCAGAGCCCGGCTCGCCCCGCCCCTCGCGCAGCCGCCGCAGCTCGCGCCGCACGGCATCCAGCTCCTCGGTCAGCTCCAGCATCGCGCGGTCCTGGGCGGTGACGTGCCGCTCGAGGTAGGCGATCTTCTCCTCGAGCCGGAGCAGGCGTTCCTCGTTCACAAGGCCGCACTCCTTCCGTCCGGGGACGCCAACAGGTCGCGCAACGCGGCGGGATCCGCGACCGGCGGCAGGCAGCGCTCCTCCTCGCAGAGGAAGGCCGCCGGACGACCTCCCGGGGCCCGGAGCTCGGCGAGCCACGGGGACCGGGCCGCGAGCCAGCGCTGACCCTCGCCGCCATCGGCGGCCAGGACGCTGCGGCGCGGGCCGAAAGCCTCCGCGACGACGGCCGCCAGGGCCTGGAACGCAGGGTCCGCGGGATCGCCGGCCAGCACCACGTGGCGGGGCGATTCGAGGCCCAGTTCAAACGCGCAGAGGAGCTGCGGGACGGCGTGCGGGGCCCGTTCCCAGCGGCCGCGGAACGCCTCGATGGTGCGGAGACCGCGTTCCCGATGCCCGGAAGCTTCGCCCAGCAGGGCGCCGAGGCGCAGCAGGTTGAGCGCGGCGAGGCTGCTGGGGGCGGGTTCCGCGCCGTCATAGTCCTCCTTCAGGCGCAGGACCAGCGAGGGATCGTCGGCGGCCGAGTTGAAGTAACCGCCGCCGGCCTCGTCCCAGAACAGGGCGTCCATCCGCGCCTGCAGGCGCTCGGCCCACTGGAGCCAGCGGATCTCGAATCCGGCCTCGTAGAGGTCCAGCAGGCCCTGGATCACCGCCGCGTAGTCCTCGGCGAAGGCGGGGGTGGATCCCCGACCGCCGCACGGGTCGGCGGGAGCCGGCGCGCGCCAGACCCGGTAGAGCGTGGCGGTGGCGTCGTCGTGCATTTCCCGCTGGAGGAATTCGGCGATGCGCGTGGCGGCCGCGAGATGCCGGCCGCCGTCCCCCAGCGTGCGGTGGGCCAAGGCGAGGGCGGACAGCATCAGGCCGTTGGGGCCGGCGAGGATCTTGTCGTCCAGATGCGGCCGGGGGCGGGCGCGCCGCGCCTCGCGGAGACGTTCGAGGAGGAGGACGAGCCGGTCGTTGGCGGCCGCGGGGTCGAGCGACAGCTGGGCGGCGGTCTCGGCGAGGGGACGGACCTGGGCGAGGAGGTTGCCGCCCCGGAACTCGCCCTGCGGGTCGAGCTCGGAGGGGACGTTGCCCTCGTCCTGCACGCCGAAATGCGCCGCGAGCAGCGCGTAATCGGGCTCCAGGAGGCGGCGGAGCTGGGCCGCGCCCCAGAGGTAGAACGCGCCCTCCGTCAAATGCCCCTCGGCGTCCGCGGAATCGGCGTCCTCGGCGGTGAAGCAGGCGCCGCCCGGGCTGGTGAGGTCGCGCTCGACGTAGCCGAGGATGTCGCGGGCCATCCACGCGTAGCGCTCGTCCCCGGTGGCGCGGCGGGCCTCGAGGCAGACCACGGCGATCTGCGCTTGGTCGTAGAGCATCTTCTCGAAATGGGGCACGAACCACGCGCCATCGACCGCGTACCGGTGGTAGCCGCCGCCGACGTGGTCGTGGATGCCGCCGCGGGCCATCGCCTGGAGCGTGGTGGTGGCGAGGCGGAGCGCCTCGGCGCCGGCCTCGCTGGCGGTGCCCTGGAGGGCGGCCGCGCGGAGCAGGAAGGCGAGCTGCGCGGGGCGAGGAAACTTCGGGGCGCCCCCGAAGCCGCCATGCTCGGGATCGAAGGTCTCCACCGCGTGGCGGAAGGCCGCGTCGAAGGCCGTGCCGGCGCGCTCGAACAGCGGCTTGTCCTCCCCCTCGGGCGGGGCGGCCTCCGCGGCGAGGTGGCCGCGGATGGCCTCCAGCGCCCGGTCGCCCTCCGCCAGGAGGTTGGCCCGGTCCTCCCGCCAGCCCTTGCTGAGCGCCTCGAGCACCCGCGGGAAGCCCGGCCGCGCGGGCAGGTCCTTGGGCGGGAAATAGGTCCCGCCGTAGAACGGCTTCAGGTCCGGCGTGAGCCACGCGCTGAGCGGCCAGCCCCCGCGCCCGGTCACCGCCTGGACGTAGGTCATGTAGACCTTGTCGACGTCCGGGCGCTCCTCGCGGTCCACCTTCACCGGGATGAAGTTCGCGTTGAGGAGGGCGGCGATCTCCGGGTCGTCGAACGACTCGTGCGCCATCACGTGGCACCAGTGGCAGGTGGAGTAACCGATGCTGAGGAAAATCGGGCGGTCCTCGGCGCGGGCGCGGGCGAAGGCGGCCTCGCCCCACGGCAGCCACTCGACCGGCTGGTCGGCGTGCTGGAGAAGGTAGGGGGATTTTTCGGCGGCGAGGGCGTTGGGCATCGGGGGCCGCACGGAGGCACAGGGGCCGCGGGACCGCAAAGGCTTTCCGCCGCGCGCCGCGGTTTGACCCGGGCCCGCGGAACCCGCACGGTCGCCGCATGCCCCCCGCCCTGCGCGTCCCCGCCGCGGCCGCGTTCCTCCTCGCCCTCTCCCCCAGCCTGCCCGCCCAAGTGGACCGCATCACCGGACGCCCCTTCGCCACCCGTTCCGAGGTCATCGCCCGGAACGGAATGGTCTGCACCAGCCAGCCGCTGGCAACCCAGGTCGGTCTCGACGTCCTCCGCCGCGGCGGTTCCGCCGTCGACGCCGCGATCGCCGCCAACGCCGCGCTCGGGTTGATGGAACCCACCGGGTGCGGGATCGGCGGGGACCTGTTCGCGATCGTCTACGAGGCCAAGACCGGCCGCCTCCATGGCCTCAACGCCTCCGGCCGCTCTCCCCGCGGACTCAGCCGGGAACAGCTCATGGCGGAGTTGCAACGCCTCGGGCGGACCACGATCCCCCCGCGGGGCCTGCTCCCGGTGTCGGTCCCGGGCTGCGTCGACGGCTGGGCGGGCCTCCACGGGCGCTTCGGCCGCCTGCCGTGGGCGGAGGTGCTGGCGCCGACCATCCGCTACGCGCGCGAGGGATTTCCCGTGACCGAGGTCATCGCCGACGGCTGGGCGCGGAGCGTGCCCCTGCTGTCGCCGGAGCCGGGCGCCTTCGCGGCCACCTTCGCCCCGGGCGGCCGCGCGCCGGCCAAGGGCGAGGTCTTCCGCAACCCCGACCTCGCCGACACCCTCGCCGCCATCGCCGCGGGCGGGCGGGATGCGTTCTACCAAGGAGCCATCGCGGACCGCATCGACGCCTTCTTCCGGGCGCAGGGCGGCTGGCTACGGAAGGATGACCTCGCCAGGCACACCTCCGATTGGGTCGATCCCGTTTCGGTCAATTACCGCGGCTACGACGTCCACGAGCTGCCGCCGAACGGCCAGGGCATCGCGGCGCTGCAGATGCTGACCATCCTCGAGGGCTATGACCTTAAGGCGATGGGGTTCAATTCACCAGACGCGCTGCACGTGATGATCGAGGCCAAGAAGCTGGCCTTCGAGGACCGGGCGAAGTTTTACGCGGATCCGGCGTTTTCCCGCATCCCGCTGCGCGGCCTCCTCTCGAAGGAGTACGCGGCCCAGCGGCGCGCGCTGATCCGGCCGGACCGGGCGGCGCGGACCTACGACGCGGGCAACCCGGCGCTGCAGGACGGCGACACGATCTACCTCACGACCGCGGACGCCGAGGGCAACCTGGTGTCGCTGATCCAGAGCAACTACCGGGGCATGGGAGCGGGCGTGGTCGTGCCGGGCCTCGGCTTCGGGTTCCAGAACCGCGGCGAGATGTTCACCCTGCAGGAGGGCCACGCCAACGACTACGCCCCGGGCAAGCGGCCGTTCCACACCATCATCCCCGCGATGGTCACCAAGGACGGACGGCCCTGGCTGAGCTTCGGGCTGATGGGCGGCGCGATGCAGCCGCAGGGGCACGTGCAGATTTTGGTCAACCTGATCGATTTCGGGATGAACCTGCAGGAGGCGGGGGACGCCGCGCGGTGGCAGCACGAGGGTTCGACCGATTACAACGAGCCGCGGATGACCACCGGCGGCCACGTGTTCCTCGAGAGCGGCGTGCCATGGGCGACGCGGGCCGAGCTGAAGCGGCGCGGCCACGACCTGCGCACGGACCTCGGCGGCTTCGGTGGCTACCAGGCGATCGGTTGGGATGCCAAGAACCGCGTGTTCCTCGGGGCCAGCGAGAGCCGCAAGGATGGCCAGGCCGCCGGGTTCTGAACCTTTACCCCCCGCACCCGATGATCCCTCCCGCCCGCGCCCTCGCCCGCCTCGGCCTGCTGCTCTGCCCCGCCCTCCTTGCCTCCGGCGCGGAGGCGCCGCCGGATGCCGTCTTCCTGGGCGGGAAGGTCCTGGCGGTGGACGCCGGCTTCACGATCCACGAGGCCCTCGCGATCCGCGGGGGCCGGATCACGGCCCTCGGCTCCACGAACCAGATCCGCGCCCTGGCGGCGCCGGGGCGCACGACGGTGCACGAGCTGGGCGGCCGGATGCTGCTGCCGGGGCTGATCGACTCGCACGTGCACGCGCCGGCGGCGGCGGTGTTCGAGGCCGACCACGAGGTGCCGGACATGGAGACCATCGCGGACGTCCTGGCCTACATCCGGGCCCGGGCGCAGGTCGTGCCGGCGGGCGAGTGGATCCAGACCTCGCAGGTCTTCATCACGCGCCTGCGCGAGTCGCGTTACCCGACGCGGGCGGAGCTCGACGCGGCGGCGCCGCGGCATCCGGTGAACTTCCGGACCGGGCCGGACAACATGCTGAACTCGCTCGCCCTCGCGCGGTGCGGCTTCACGCGGGACTTCAAGGTGAACGACGGCGGGCCGGGCCACCTGGAGTTGGACGCCGCGGGCGAGCCCACGGGCCTCACCCGGGGCCTGGGCCGGTACATCAAGACTCCGGCGGGGCGGGCCATCCCGCGCGCGGAGCAGCAGGCGCGGCTGCAGGCGCTGTTCCGCGACTACAACCGGATCGGCTTCACCACCGTGGCGGACCGCGGCGCGTCGCCGTCCTCCATCCGCGATTACGAGGAGCTCCGGGACCGCAACGGCCTGACCGTGCGCGTGGCGCTGTCGCAGACCTTCCCCACCGTTGGCCCGATGGCCTCGATCCTGACGGCGATCGACCAGATCGCGGCGAGCCCGCTGCGCGGGGAGCACCCGTGGCTGCGCCTGCTCGGCACCAAGATCTGGCTGGACGGCGGCATGCTGACCGGGAGCGCGTACATGCTGCAGCCATGGGGCCGCAACGAGGCCTATGGCATCCGCGACGACACGTACCGCGGGGTGCTGAACGTCCCGCCGGACCGCCTGCGCGAGATGGTGCGGCGCGTGGCCGGGCACAGGATGCAGTTCACGGCGCACGCGGTCGGCGACGCGGCGGGGACGACCCTGCTCGAGGCCTACGCGGCGGTGGACCGCGAGATCCCGCTCCGGCCGCTGCGGATGGGCATCACCCACTCCAACTTCATGACCCGCGAGGGCGTGCGCGAGGCGGCGCGGCTGGGCGTGGTGCTGGATATCCAGCCCATCTGGCTGTACCTCGATACCCGGACCCTCGTGGGGCAATTCGGCTACGACCGGCTGCGGTACTTCCAGCCGCTGCGCTCCATCTTCGAGGCGGGCGGCGTGGCCGGCGGCGGCTCGGACCATATGCTCAAGATCGGCGATCTCCGGGCGATCAACCCGTACAACCCGTTCCTCGCGATGTGGACGACCATCACGCGGCGCGCGCGGTGGCACGAAGGCCAGCTGCACCCCGAGGAGGCCCTCACGCGGCGGCAGGCGATCGAGTTCTACACCCGCCACAACGCCCACCTGCTGCGGTGGGAGGCCGAGATCGGCTCCCTCGAGCCGGGCAAGCGGGCGGATTTCATCATGGTGGATCGCGACCTGCTGGAATGCCCGGAGGACGACCTGCGGGCGACGCGGGTCCTCGAGACCTGGGTCGACGGACGCCGGGTGCACGGCCCCGCGGACGCCAGGACCGCACCGTGAATCTCGCCCGCCCGCCGGCCTCCCGCTCCGCTTGCCCCGCCCACGCGGCCGTCCGTGGCTTCCTGCCCCCCCGACCGGACTCCCCCATGCGACCGAAGCTGAAGCACGAACTCCGGACGCCCCTCAACCACATCCTCGGGTACGCCGCGATGCTGCTCGAGGATCACCCCGGCGGGGAGGTCGGCGATTGGCACCGGGGACTGGAGCGGATCCTGACCATCGGCACCGCCCTGCAGGACGGCGTGGACGCCCTGGTCGTGCCCGTCGCCCCGGCCGCGGAACCGCCGCCTCCCCTCGCCGTGCCCCGCGCATGGCCCGAGCTCCTCGCGGAACTGCGGCGGCAGGTCCAGACCTTGCGCGGAATCGTGCCCGGCGGTGAGGCAGGAGTCGCCCAGGATCTGGGCCGCATCGGCGCCGCCACCGAGGCATTTCAGGGTCTGCTCGACCAACTTGCCGCTCCGGCCGGGAAGTCCCGCAGCGGCGGGGTGCCGACGGAAGTGGAGGACGAAGCGGAGCAGCCGTCGGACGAGGAGGCCTCCGCCGGCGAGGCCGGCCCGCCCGCGGCGCCGGCGCGCGTCCTCGTGGTGGACGATGACGAGGGCAACCGGCTGCTCCTCGAACGCCATGTCCGGCGCCTAGGCCACACGGTCGCCCGCGCCACCCAGGGCCAGGAGGCGTTGGCGCTCCTGCGGCAGTCACCCTTTGACCTGATCCTGCTGGACATCCAGATGCCCGTCCTCGACGGCCAGCAGACCCTGGAGATCCTGCGGGCGGATCCGGAGCTCCGTCGCATCCCGGTGATCGTGTTGTCCGCCTCGCGGGAGATCAGCCGGGTGGCCCGCTGCATCGAGCTCGGGGCGGAGGACTACCTGCCCAAGCCCTTCAACGTCGTCCTCCTGCGGGCGCGCATCCACGCCTCGCTCGAACGCAAGCAGCTCCGCGACCGCGAGGCGGAGCACCTGCGGCGGATCGAGGCGGCGCAGCGCCGGGCCGAGGAGCTCCTGCACGTGATCCTGCCGCGGGACGTGGTGCTCGAGCTGGCGGCCACCCAGCGCGTGAAGCCGCGGGCGCTGGCGGACGTGGCCGTGCTCTTCACGGACCTCGCCGGCTTCACCCAATGGTGCGCGGGCCGGTCGCCAGCCGAGGTCCACGAGGAGCTGCAGGCCCTGGTCGAGGGCTTTGAGGAAATCTCGCTCCGCCACGGGCTGGAGAAGATCAAGACCATCGGAGACTCCTTCATGGCGACGGCCGGCCTGACCGGTATCGGCGGCGGGGACCCGGCGCTGGCCGCGGTCGCCTGCGGGCTGGAAATGATCGGGCATGCCGCCCGCACGGGCCAAGGCTGGCGCCTCCGGGTCGGGGTCCATGCGGGTCCCGTCAGCGCCGGCGTCGTGGGCCGGCACAAGTACCAGTTCGACCTCTGGGGGGACACGGTGAACACGGCCTCCCGGATGGAGCAGGCGGCGCCGCCGGGCAGCGTGTGTGTCGACGCCGAGACGTGGGCCCGCGTCGCGCCGCAGTGCCGGGGCCGGCCGCTCGGCCCGGTGCCCCTGAAGGGCAAGGGCGCCCGGGAGCTCTTCCGCATCGACGCCCTCGCGCCGAAGGCCGGCGAGCCCGGGCCGGCGCATTAACCCGGCGGCCAAGCCGGGAAGACAGTTCAGGCCGCCCAGCGCACCGCGGCAGAGGCGGAGCGCCAGCCCGGCGTGTCCGGGGACCGGGTGTCGGTGAGCCCGCCGACGGTGGCGCGCAGGAACGGACGGACGCGATGGAGGCGCACCTTGACGGACGCGACGGTGAGGCCGAAGCGGCGGGCGGCCTCGGCGTAGCTTTCCCCGGCGACGACCATCCGGACCAGTTGGCGGTCGACGGGCTTCAGTTGGGCAAGAGCGAGCTCGAGGGCGCTGAGGATCTCGCGCGTGGCCTCCTCGTGTGCGGGATCGGGGATGCGCAGGGCCTCGGCGTCGAGGGCGACCGTGGCGGGCCGGCAGGCGCGGCGGCGGCCGGCGTCGTAGGCCGTGTTGCGGGCGATGCGGAAGAGCCAGGGTTCGAAGACCGCGGGGTCGCGGAGCCAGCGCAGGCGGCGGAACATCTTGATGAACGTGAGCTGCGTGAGGTCCTCGACCGCCTCCTCGCGCCGGCAGAGGTTGCGGAGGTAACCCCCGATCCGGCGGGAGTAGCGGGCGACGAGTTCCGTCTGGGCCGAGGCGTCACCGGCGCGGGCGCGGCGCACTAGGTCAACCGGCGGGGCGTCGGAACCGACGGGCAGCGCGGAGGCGGCGGCGGGGGTGTCGCCATGGGGCTGGATCATCCCCGGAGCGTACCGCGCGGGTGTTTGGCCTTTGTGGGCGCAAGCCCGGGGAATTGTTAAGGGCGTGTAAAGGCGGGTCGCCACTCGTCCCAGGTCGCCCCGGTCCGCTCCGCTCGCGCCGACCGCTCAAGGCGGGAGCGTCAGGCCCACGCCCGGACCGATGGGCCAGCCCGCCCAGAGGAAACCCAGCAGGAGCAGCGTCCAGAGCGGCAGGAAGGTCAGCGTGTAGGGCGCCATCAGCGACACCACCGAGCCCAGCCCCATGCGCGGGTCATAGCGCTGGATGCACGACTGGACGAAGGGCAGGTAGACGAACACCGGCGTGATGATGTTGGTGCAGGAGTCCCCGACCCGGAACACCGCCTGCGTCCCCTCCGGCGAATAGCCGAGCAGCACGAACATCGGCACGAAGATCGGCGCCATCAGGGCCCACTTGGCGGAGGCAGAGCTGATGAACAGGTTCACGAATGCGGAGAGCAGCACGAAGCCCGCCAGCAGCGGCGCGCCCTCCAGGCCGATGCCGCGCAGGAACCCGGCCCCCGTCACCGCGAGCAGGGCCCCGAGGTTGGACCAGGCGAAATAGCTCAGGAACTGCGCCGCCACGAAGGCCAGGACGATGTACGAACCCATCGACGCGAGGGTGTCGCCCGTGAGCCGCGCGACATCGTGATCGTTGCGGACGCTGCCCGTCGCCGCGCCATAGGCGAGCCCCGGCCCCAAAAAGGCGAGCAGCACCCAGAGCACCATCGAGTCGAGGAACGGCCGCAGGCGCTCGACCGCCGAGGCCGCCGCCGGGTCCCGCAGCGGCGCCCCGGGCGGAAGGATAAGCGCCAGCGCCAGCGCCGCCGTGGCCAGAAACGCCACCCCCGCCCAGATGAGCCCGCGCCGCTCAACCGCCGTCAGCGGCCCGGGCGCCGCGGCCGCCTCGCCCCGCCACGGCCCCAGCCGCGGCTCGACGATCCGTTCCGTGACCCACGTCGCGGCGAGCGTCAGCAGCGGCGTGGAGACGGCGAGGAAGTACCAGTTGCCCAGCAGCTGCACCCGATAGCCGGGCAGCAGGCGCGAGGCGTCGAGCGCCTCCTGGGTGAACCCGGCGAGCAGGACATCGATCGTCGAGGGCAGCAGGTTCGCGCTGTACCCGCCGCTCACCGCCGCGAACGCCGCGGTGATGCCCGCGATGGGATGCCGGCCGGCGGCCGCGAAGAGCAACCCCGCCAGCGGCGGCAGGAGAATGATGCCCGCATCGGCGGCGAGGTTCGCGTTGATCGCCGCGAACACGACCGCCGCCGTCAGCCAGCGGCGCGGCAGGCTGGTGACAAAGGCGCGCAGCAGCACCCCCACGAGGCCGGTCGCCTCCGCCACGCCGATGCCGATCATCGAGACCAGCACCAGCCCCAGCGGCGCGAACCCGGTGAAGTTGCGCAGCGCCTCGGTGAACATCCGGCGGATCCCGGCCGCGTTGAGCAGGCTCACCGCGGAGACCGTCGACCCGTCCTTCGGGTGCGTGGCCGTCCAGCCAAGGCCGGCCGCCAGCGCGGAGGCGAGCACGGTGGCGCCCGCGAGGAGGACGAACAGCGTGAGGGGATTCGGCAGGCGGTTGCCGGCCCGCTCGATCCAATCGAGCAGGAACGCGGAGCGGCGAGGATGCGCAGGGGTGGAATCCATCGGGGCGCCGCGACCCAAGCGGCCGACCGGGCCCGGGTCAACCGGCGCAAAGCCGATTCCGAACTGGCCGCCCGGGCGACCTCAGGTGAAGGATCGGCGTACCCCGATGTCGCCCGCGCTCCGTTCCTCCACCCTTGGCCTGCTCGTGTTCGCCTGCCTGCTGCGGCCCGCGCCCGCGGCGGTTGAGCCGGCGGAAGCCCGCCCCCGCATCCTCGCGCTGGCGGACCTGGCCGTCCCCCCGGCGATGGCGCCGGTGGAGGGCGCACCGGTGGACGGACCGCGCCGGGCCATCACCTTCGCCGGCCTGCCGTGGCGCGGGCGCGAGACGCGGGTCTACGCCTGGCTGGGCGTACCGGAGAATGCTCCCCGGCCGGTGCCCGGCGTGGTGCTGGTCCACGGGGGCGGCGGCACCGCATTCCGCGAATGGGTCGCCAAGTGGAACGAACGGGGCTTCGCGGCCCTCTCCATCGCGGTCGAGGGGCAGACGGACGAGCGGGTCCCGGACGCGCCCAAGGGGGCCTCGGCGTGGCGTCGTCACCCGCAGGGCGGGCCGGCGCGCAGCGGCATCTACGGCGACGCCGCGGAGCCCCTCGAGGACCAATTCATGTACCACGCGGTCGGCGCCACGATCCGGGCCCGGACGCTGCTCGGCGCACAGCCGGGGGTGGATCCGGCGCGGATCGGCGTCTCGGGCATCTCGTGGGGTGGCGTCATCACCGCGACTGTGATCGGGATCGACCCGCGGTTCGCCTTCGCGATCCCGATCTACGGCTGCGGCCACCTGCATGATGCGGACAACCAGTGGGGGGCCGCGCTCGGGGGCCTGCGGCTTTACCGCGAGGCGTGGGATCCGATGGTGCGGCTGGACCGCGCCAAGCTGCCGGTGCTGTGGCTGTCGTGGCCCGGCGACACCCATTTCCCGCTCGATTGCCACGCCGCGTCTTACCGGGCGGCGCCCGGGCCGCGGATGATCAGCCTGATCCCGGGCCTGCGCCACGGCCATCCGCCCGGCTGGAACGCGCCCGATGGGTACGCGTTCGCCGAATCCGTCGTCCGCGCCGGCCGGCCGTGGGGCGGCCAGGTCGCGGCCCGGGAGGAGGGTGGACGGGCGAGCGTGGAGTTCCGCTCCGCTCATCCCCTCGAGCGGGCGGTGCTCGTGAGCACCACCGACCGCGGCTTCACCGGCCGGCGCACCTGGCAGGAGACCCCCGCGACGCTGGCGCGGAACGGCGCGACCTGGACCGCCACCGCCCCGCTGCCCGCCGGCACCACTGCGTGGTTCCTCAACGCCCGCCACGGCGACCTGACTCTCAGCTCCGAATACCAAGAGCGGCCATAAGCCCCTCCGCGCCACCTCCGGGAGCGCCGCCGGAAAGTTACGCGCTCCCTTCCACTTCCGCTTCGCCGCGATTGCCCTGCCCGCCGGCCTCGCTCAGGAAGTTCCCTGCACTCCGCGCTCCCCTGCCGACGTCTCCCGTGAAGCTTTCCCTTCGTCTCCTTCTCCTCGGTTGGGTCGCTCCGCTTTCCGCCGCGGTCGACTTCAACCACCAGATCGTGCCCCTCCTCCGCAAGCACTGCGGCGAGTGCCACACCGGGGATAAACTCAAGGGCGGCTTCTCGCTGAACGACCGCTCCGCCCTCCTCCACGGCAGCGAAAACGGCCCCGTCGTCGCCCCCGGGAAACCGGAGCAGAGCCTCCTGCTCCAGCTGGTCGCCAGCACGGATCGCGACGAGCGGATGCCCCCCAAGGGCGATGGCCTGTCCGCGGCGGAAGTCTCGCTGCTCCGGCAATGGATCGCCGAAGGCCTGCCGTGGGAACCCGGCTTCGCCTTCCAGGCCCCGGCCTACGAGCCGCCGCTGAAGCCCCGCGCCGTGCCCCTGCCGCCGCCCGTCGCCGGCCGCGACCATCCGGTCGACCGCCTCGTCGATGCCTACCTGGCGAAGCATAACCTGCCGCGGCCCCCGCCCGCGAGCGACGCCACCTTTCTCCGTCGCGCCCACCTCGACCTGATCGGCCTGCTGCCCAGCCCCGAGGAGGTCGCGGCCTTCGTGCAGGATCCCGCCCCCGACAAACGCACGCGCCTCGTGCACGCCCTGCTCGCGCGCGACACGGACTACGCCGAGCACTGGCTCACCTTCTGGAATGACCTGCTCCGGAACGACTATGGCGGCACCGGGTTCATCACGGGCGGCCGCCGGCAAATCAGCCAGTGGCTGCACGAGGCGCTCCTGACCAACAAGCCCTTCGACCAGTTCGCCCGCGAACTGATCGCCCCGCCGGGCGACGAGAGCCGCGGCTTCAGCGACGGGATCAAGTGGCGCGGCGAAGTCAGCGCCGGCCAGACGGTCGAGATCCAGTTCGCCCAGAGCGTCGGGCAGTCGTTCCTCGGCCTCAACCTGAAGTGCGCCTCCTGCCACGACAGCTTCGTCGACCGCTGGAAGCTCGATGAGGCCTACGGCCTGGCCGCCATCTACGCGGAAAAGCCGCTCGAGGTGAATCGCTGCGACCAGCCGCTGGGCCGCACCGCCCGGCCGGCCTGGCTCTTCCCGGAACTGGGCAACGTCGACCCGGAGGCCCCGCGCGCCGAGCGCCTCCGCCAGCTCGCCGCCCTGATGACTCATCCGGAGAACGGCCGCTTCCCGCGCACCCTCGTCAACCGCCTCTGGCACCGCCTGATGGGGCGCGGGATCGTCCATCCGCTCGACGCGATGCAGAGCGAGCCATGGAGCGCCGACCTGCTCGACGCCCTCGCCAACCACTTCCAGCAGACGGGCTACGACGTGAAGCGGACCCTCGCCCACCTCGCCACCTCGCAGATCTACCAGGCGCGCAGCGAGGTCCTCCGCGGGGACGCGAACGCGCCGGTCTTCGCGGGCCCCCGCGCCAAGCGCCTCACCGCGGAACAGTTTGTGGACGCCGTCTGGCAGCTCACCGGCACCGCCCCGCAGAAGATGGACGCCCCGGTGTTTCGCCGCCTGCCCGACGCCGCGGCCGCCGCCAGCCTCCCCCTCACCGGCCAATGGATCTGGGGCCCGCCGGCTCCCTCCGCCCAGGCGAAGCCCGACGGCGAGAACGGCCTCCTGCGCACCGACTGGAAACTCGCTGCGGAACCCGTCAGCGGCGCCGCGATCGTGACGGGCGGGGACGGCTTCACCCTCTATCTGAACGGCCGGAGAATCACCGGTAGCGACCGCGGGGAGCACGTCGCCGCGGTCCCGCTGCACGACAAGCTGAAGGCCGGCAGCAATCAGGTCGTGGTGATCGCCCGGCACGCCGGCCCGGGCCCCGGGGCCGGGGTTTATTTCCAGGCCGAGGTCCGCCTCGCCGACGGCACGGTGGCCACGCTCCACAGCGATGCGGCGTGGCAATTCAGCCCTGGCGGCAACGCGGGCCGGGAAGGCCGGCTCGGGGCCTTGCCGAAGAACGTCCAGCCCGCTTCCGTAGTCGCGGCCTCGCCCGCGCGGGCCGAAGCCCTGGCGCGCCAGGGGCCGCCCCTGCTGGCCCAGGGCCGCGGCCCCGCCGGCCGGATGGTCCGCGCCTCGCTCGTGAAGAGTGACTTCCTGATGCGCCCCCTCGGCCGGCCCAACCGCGATCAGATCGTCTCCATGCGGCCCGAGGAATTGACCACCCTCGAGGCCCTCGATCTTGCCAACGGCCAGACGCTCACCCGCGCGCTGGAGCAGGGGGCCGCCCGGCTCGCCGCCCAGCCCTGGCCCGATCCCGCCGCCCTCATCAACCACCTGTACACGCGCACCTTGGCTCGCCCGCCGGAGCCCAGCGAACGACGCGCCGCGGCGGAACTCCTCGGGCCGCAGCCGACCGCGCCCGCCATCGCGGACCTGCTGTGGGCCCTCCTGATGCAGCCCGAGTTCGTTTACGTTCATTAAGTCTGTCCTTCGTTTCCCCGATGTATCCCTTGCTCGATCCCCAGGCCCCGCCCGCGATCGTCCGCCGCGATTTCCTCAAGCAGCTGGCCGCCGCCAGCGCGGCCGCGTGGTCCACCGGGGTGCCGCAGGCCGTCCGGGCGAACAGCGCCCCGGTGGCGCACCCGCCGGCAAAGGCGGACGCCTGCATCCTGCTCTGGATGGCCGGCGGGATGGCCGCGCCGGACACCTTTGATCCCAAGCGTTACCTGCCGTTCGAAAAGGGCCTCGAGGTCGCGCGGATGCTCAGCACCTTCCCGGCGATCGACACCGCGGTGGATGGACTGAAGATCTGCCAGGGATTGGAGCAGATCGCGCAGGTGATGGACCGCGCCACCCTCCTCCGCAGCGCCGTGCAGCCGGATCTGGGCAGCATCCTGCACTCGCGGCATCAATACCATTGGCACACCGGCTACGTGCCGCCCCAGACCGTCGCCTGCCCTCACCTCGGCGCCTGGATGGCCAAGGTGCTCGGCCCGCGCAACCCGGTGATGCCCGCCTTCATCAACATCGGCCAGCGGCTCGAGGGCGTCGGCGAGAGCGAGGAGCTGAAGGCCTTCACCACCGCGGGATTCTTCGGCGCCGAGTTCGGCCCCTTGAACCTCCCGTTTCCCGAGGAGGCCGCCGTCTCCGTGCGCCCGCCGCCGGGGATGGACGCCGGGCGCTTCGCCAACCGCGACCGCCTGTTCCGCCAGCTCGTGGACGCCAATCCCGACCGCGACCGGATGAGCGATTACCAGCGGCAGTCCCTTTTGCGCAGCATGGACAACGCCTACCGCCTGCTCAGCAGCAAGGAGCGGGAGGCGTTCGACCTGACCCGGGAGTCCCCGGAGGTGCAGGCCCAGTACGACACCGGCCGGTTCGGACGTGGCTGCCTGCTCGCCCGCCGGCTCGTCGAGGCCGGGGCGCGCTTCGTTGAGGTGACCACCGAGTACGTGCCCTTCCTCCATTGGGACACCCATAAGGACGGCCACGAGACCGTCGCGCGCCTGCACCGGGAGATCGACCGGCCCATCGCGACCCTCGTGCGGGATCTGGAGGCGCGCGGGCTGCTGGAGCGGACCCTCGTCATCGTGGCGAGCGAGTTCAGCCGCGATGCGATGATGGAGGGCCGCCCGGGATCCACCGCCAACGACCAGGCGACCTTCAAGGTCGATACCTTGGGGGAGATGGCGCACTACGGCCTCCACCGGCACTTCACCGGTGGCACCAGTGTGGTCTTCTTTGGTGGGGGCACCAAGCGCGGGTACGTCCACGGTCGGACGGCCGACGAGCGGCCGCTGTTGGCGATCAAGGACCCGGTGACCGTGCGGGACCTGCACGCGACCATCATGGCGGCGATGGGCATCAGCCCGCAGACCGAGTTCAGCATCGAGGGCCGGCCGTTCTACGTGACGGAAGACGGCAAGGGCCGCCCCGTGCGGGAGCTGTTTGCCTGACGGGGCTGGGGCGGTACGACGCTGGCACCTTGTCCTGATCACACCCCCACTTCCCGCTACTCACTACTCACCACTCGCTACTTCCTCAAAACGTCCCCTTCACCCCGAAGGTATAAAACGTCCCGACCACCATGTTCGAGAGCACGTAGGAGGGGTCCACTTGGTAGCGGTATTCCGGGACGTTGAACAGGTTCCGGACCTGGAAGAACAGGCCCAGCCGCGCGCCGGCCTGCCAGCTGCCGTTGAGGTCGATCATCGTGCGCTGCTTGCGATAGGTGATGGTGCCCGCGGACGTCATCGGCGTGTGGTCGGTCCACTTGGCGCTGGCGCCGAACGCGAGCCGCCGCCAGCGGTAGCTCAGCGTCGTCCCGGCCATATGCGGCACCATCGCGGCGCGGGTGACGGACGCGTAGGTGCGGGTGTAGTTGGCGGCCACGTTCAGGCCGGCCCACGCTCCGGGCAGAAACGACAGCGCCTGGCTGTACTCCCACGTCATCCCCCGCACCCGCGTCTTCCCCGGGCGGTTGCCCACCGAGAGGAACCGGTAGGAGCCGTAGGCGGGATCGTCCTCGTAGCCGAAGGCGGAAGCGGGGAATTCGGCCGTCGTCACGCTGTCGGTGATGTCGTTCTGGAACAGGGTCAGGGCGGCGCTGCCGACCGGCTCGAAATAGGTGGCGAGGCGGCCGGAGAGGTTGCGGGACCGTTCCGGGCGGAGGTCGGGATTGGGGACGCTGACGGTCTCGTTGGTCTCGTTGAACACCCAGACGCCGCCGAGGTTGCCGATCGCCGGGCGTGAGATGGTCGCACTGTAGCCGAGGTGGGCCTGCAGGTTCTCGGTGAAGGAGTACTTGGCGGAGGCCGAGGGGAAGAGGTTCGTGTAACCGCTGCGGCGCGTGACCTTCGGCCGGCTCATGTACTGATACGTGAGGCCGGGGACGGTCGTCGCGCGGCCGTTGGCGGGGGTGACGGTGAAGCCGGCGGCGCGCACCTCGGCGGCGGTGCGGGCGTCGAATTCGCGGCTGGCGAAGCCGGTGTCCTCGCCGCGCAGGCCGGCCTGCAGCTGGAGCCCGCGGATCCGCGCGTGGGCGAGCGCGTAGGCGGCGCGCAGGGACTCCTTCACGTAGCTGGGCGTGTCGATGTAGGCGGTGTAGAAGTTCGCCGGGGTCGCGAGCGGCGTGAACTGCTCGGGCGATTCGCGGAAGCGACGGCCCAGCTCCATGCGATCCGCGAACACGGGGACGCCGCCCGAAAGCGACTGGATGCGGACGCCGTTCTCGAGCTGCCACGCGTTCTGCGGATACGCCAAGGGCGCGAAGCTGCCGGTCGGGCCGCCGCCCGGGCCGTCGTAGCGCCAGGTGAGGAAGGAGTTGGGGTTGCGGAAACGGTGGTACTGCTCGGTCGCCTTCAGCCCCACCTTGAACCAGGCCGGGAGCGAACCCGCCGGGGTCCAGCGGGCATTGAGGTTCGCCTGCTGGATCTCCCCTTCCGCGAAGCGCATGTCGTCGCCGATCCGGGGATTGATGAAGTTCGCGGGATCCGCGAAGTCGCGCCCGCCCGTCTGCGTCACCTGCCAGTCGATGTCGCGGACCGAGGAGCGGCGGAGGTCGAGCGAGAGGCCGGTGAGGTTGGCGACCGGCAGGGTCTGCGGACCGACCCGGGGCAGGGCCACGTACTGGTTCGTCGAGATGCTGTAGTGCAGGCTGCCGTCCACCAGCCACGGGCCGCGCCGGAGCTCGAACCGCGGCGTCACCGTGCGGGTGCGGGCGAACTTGTGCGCGTGGTTCGTGCTCAGGCCCAGCGTCGCGCCGCCATTGATCACGCTGAAATGATTCAGGCCATCGCCCGTCACGACCGCGCGCCCCGCCGTGGTGAAGGTGAGGACGCGGGCGTCGATGTACGCGTCGAAGTGGTTGTACATCGCGCTGAGCGACAGGACGAGGCCCGGGGCGGCCTTCAGGTCGAGGGTGAGCGAGGGGGTGAAGCGCTCGGTGAAGCGCGGGTTGCTGGTGAAGGTGAGCCCGGTGATGACCCGCGGGCGGGGATCAGCGGCGGTGGCGGCGGCGCTGTAGGTGTGGTCGACGCGGCTCTGGACCACGTACTGGCTGGATTCGCTGACGTTGAGGACGAAGCCGAGGCGGCCGCCGAGGAGGACGTCCGAATACTCGAGGATCCCGCCCGGGCGGAACTTGTGCGTGCGGGTGTCGCCGGGGCCGTAGTCGCGGGCGGGCGTGAAGTGGTCGCCGTTGGCCATCAGGTGCACCTGCCACGCGATCCGGCGACCGCGGCGCTCAAACGCGCGCTTGGTCTTCAGGTTGATCGTGCCCGCCGGGGCGTCCGCATCCTGGTCCGCGCTCGTGGTGTAGTTGATCTCGATCCGGTCGACGCTGTTCACCGAGACCTGGTCGAAGCTGAAGGAGCGCGCGCCGCCGCCCGTGCCTTGGGAGCCGTCGGCGCTCGCCATCCGCATCCCGTCGACGCTGACGCCCACGTACTGCGGATCGAGGCCCCGGAGGCGGGGCCCGCGGGCGTCCGGCCCCACGTAGTCAACGTCGACCCCGGGGACATTCTTGAGGAACTCGCCCACGCTGCCCTCGGCGACGTCCCCGAAGAAATCCGAGGAGAGGCTGTTGGTGAGGTTCATCGAGCGGCGCTGCTCCATGATGGCCTTGGCGTTGCCCTCGCGTTCCGAACGCACGACCAGGGCGTCCATCCGCTGCACGCTCCCCGCGGCGGCGCCAGCGGGCACCAGTTCGAAGTCGCGCGTGACCACGCCGCCCGCCGGGACCTCGACGGTGGCGCGGGCCGGCGGGAGCCCGGTGTAGGACACCACCAGCGTGCGCGAGCCGGCGGGGACGGCGGAGAGCCGGTAGGAGCCGTCCTGCTCCGTGACCGCCAGAAGGTCGGCGCCCTCCACGCGCACCTCAGCGCTGGCGATGTACTCGCCCCGCGCGGGGTGGAAGACGCGGCCGGAAATGCTCCCGACCGGCGCGGGCGCGGCCGCGGAGAACAGGGGAAGCAGGCAAAGGGCGGCCAACAGCCGGAGGGCGACGGGGGGCTTCATCGGGGTGACGCAGGTTGGGCGGCGTCGCGCGGGGAGAAAAGCCTCATCCCGGGCCCGCATTCCCGCCCGCCGCGGGCACGCGGGAGACGCAAACTGCCGGCCTGAGTTCCCTGGACGACATTGGATGGCAGATTTAAGAAAATTAATTTGCGACAGCCCGAATCCTGACATTTCTGACAGCGACGCGTGCCTGACCGCCCTGTCATCTCCCTCTCCCGCCTTTGCGCCCCCTACGGGCTGGGTTTGGCGCTCGCGATCGCGACGCCGCTGGCCGGCCAGGAGGCCAAATTACACTGGGTAGACGACGTGAAGCTGCCGGCGCAGGCGGATGGCAACAGTCCGGCTTTCTGGTGGGACGGTCAGTTGCACCTCTTCACGTCGATCGGCTGGCCGCTGAAGCTGAGCCGCAGTGGGAGCCAATTTTACCCGGCGACGACCATCGACGTCGATACGACCGGCATGCGCCATCATCCGATCTGGGTGGAGGGGGCGTGGATGGATCCCGACGGCATTCTGCTCGGCTGGTACCACCACGAGCCGGCCGGGATGATCGAGGGTTCCACGCTCACCGCACCCAAGATCGGAGCCCTCCTGTCGGTTGATCAGGGCCGCAGCGTGCATGATCTCGGCCTGATCCTCGACGCGGGGGATCCGCCGGACCCCTTGGCCGCGAATGGCTTTTTCATCGGGGGTCACGGGGACTTCTCCGTCGTGCTCGATCCGGAGCGGAGCCACTTCTACTTTTTTTTCACCAATTACGCGGGCCCGGAGGAGACCCACGGCGTCTGCGTGGCGCGGATGGCGTACGCGGACCGCTTCAATCCGGAGGGCAAGGTCTTCAAGTACCACGCTGGGGAATGGACCGAGCCCGGGATCGGCGGACGCGTCACGCCGATCTTCCCGGCCCGCCGCGGCTGGGTGAACCGCGACCCGGACTGCTTCTGGGGCCCAGCCGTCCATTGGAACACCTACCTCAACGCGTTCGTGATGCTCCTTAATCACGCGCAGGGCGAACCCGGCTGGTCCCAGCACGGGGTCTACATCTCCTACTCCCGCGACCTGAGCCGGCCGGAGGCGTGGAAGCAGCCGAAGGTGCTGCTCGCGACCGAGGATATCCCCAGTTGGACGGATTTCTACCCGCAGGTGCTCGGGTACGGCGCGCGCGGCACCGACACCGAGGCGGGCAAGTTCGCCCGCTTCTACCTGAAGGGAATCTCGCGCTGGGAGATCGAGTTCACCCGCAGCGGTGGCGGCACGGAACCCGCAGACGGCCCCGGCCGCTGAGCTGGAATTACCCGCCGGCCCGGCGGACCTGGCGGGCGGAGGACGTCAGAACTTGTACTGCACGCGGCCGTAGACCACGTGCGCGTCGAAGTCCTTCAAACCGGCGAAGGTCCCGTCGCGATTGGTCACATAGCCATAGCGCAGGGTGTAGATCAGGCGGTCGGTGTGACGCCGGACCCAGGTGACGTACGACGACTGCATCAGGTGCCCGGCGTTGAGCGGGAGCGTGAAGTCCGGGTTGTCCGTGTAATTGTCGGCCCGGAAATACGAGGTGTCGATGAACAAGTCGGTCACCTTGCCCAGCACGTAGCCCGCGCCGAGGGAGGCGCTGGTGTGGTTGTTGTCCGCGATCACCAGGTAGCGGTTGGCCGGCACCCAGAGCTGGTCGTAGGTGACGTTGAACGCACCCGTGAGGTAGAGCCGCGTGGAGGCGTTCCAGGTCGCGGTCTGGGTGACAACGTGGCGCACGAGGCGGCCGCCGCGGATCTCGGGGAGGTTGTCGAAGGTGGACGTGATCGTGGCCCGCTGGTGCGCGTAGCGGGAGACCAGGCTGAGGCTGGTCGTGGGCCGCCAGGAGGCGCGGAGGCTGACGTCCTGGCTGGCGATGTCCTGGTCGACGATGAAGTGCGGGTAACGGTCGTTCGCGGTCGTCGCGTTGGAGGTGCGGTCGCGGCGGGCGCGGTAATCGGCGAGCTTCAGCCGGTAATTGTACTGGGCGCCGAAGGTGAGTCCGGGCCGGGGATACCACGAGACGGCGGCGGTGTAGCGGGCGCCCCGGCGCTCGTAATCGGAGTCGCGGTCGATGACCGGGGAGGCGGCGGGGAGCAGAATGCTCTGCTCGAGCAGGCTGCCTTCGCCCTGGTTCCACTGGGCGCGCGCGCTGAAGTTCCAGTCGGCGGAGCGGCGGTAGCGGAACTCGATGTCCTCCGTGACTTCGTTCCACGCGTCGCGGCTGCTGGCCTCGATCAGGTTCTGCGTGGCCGCGAGCGCGGCGCCGGCGAAATTGGTGTCCGTATGGCTCTCACCCGCCTCGACCCGGAGGTGCTCGTAGCGCACGGCCGGCAGGATCGTCCAGTACTTGTCCGGGGTGTAGACGAGGTTGAGGTTCCCCACGTACTGGCGGAGGCGGGTATCGCCGATCAGCCCGTAGTACCCGACATCGCCCTGCTGCCGGGCGGCGAAGGTGGGGGAGTACGTGGCGTCGGGCCCGGCCCCGTAGATTTTGCTGCCGCTCAGGTTGGTATCGATGGTCGTGGACATGCCGCCCGCGGCGAGGCGCAGCTGCTCGTCCAGCACCCGCTCATACGTGGCGTGACCGGAGAAGAGCTCGCTGTCGGAGCCCTCGTAGGTGGTGACGGTGCGGTCCTGCGGTTCCTGGATGCGGCGGCGGCCGACGTGGCGGTTGTTGACCCGGCTCCGCTCGTAGCGGCCGGCGACCTTCCAGGCCTCCTGATCCGTGCGGCGGCTGACCTCCGCGGTGACGATGTCGCGGACCTCGTCCACCAGCAGGTAGGACGGGATGAAGGCGCGGGGCGAGAACGGGGCGCCGGCGAAACTGGAGTCGCCCCAGCGGATCGAGTTCTTGGCGCCCTCGCGGGTGTTGCGGTCGTAGCGGAGGCGGAACTGCGGGCGGTTTTCCCCGAGCGTGCCGAGCTCGATGGACAGGTAGCTGCGGTCCAGTTCGAGGGCCTCGTCGAACCACGAGAACGAGAGGTTGCGGGGCACGAGGCTCCCGCCGGAGCCGTCGTAGAAGATGCGGAACTGGCGGAAGTTCGCCTCGAGGTAGAACGCATCGTACTTCTCGAAGCGGCCGAGCAGGCGGTAGTCGCCGTCGCCCGGCATCGCGCGGGCCTCGAAGCGGAAGAGCGACGCGTCGTCGGTGCGGGTGAGCGTGTACTGCTCGAGCCCGCCGTAGCCGCTCTCGCTCTGGCGCACGCGCTGCTGGAAGGTCGCGGCGTTGCCGTCGACCGAGGCGGCACCGCCGCCCCCGACACTGATGGAACCCGAGGTGGTGGTCTGGGCCGAGGCCGCGGTCGCGGCCGCCAGCAGGGCGAGCGCGGCCGTGAGACGCCGGGCGAGGCGGGCGCGCTCCCCGCGGAAGGAGAAGGCTGGGGAGTGCATCAGTAGCGGAGGGACGAGTTGACGTTGGAACCGTGGACGGCCTCGTGGCAGCCCGCCGACCAGCAAGTGCCGCGGATGACGTTGCCGGCGTGGTTGACGCCGCCGTGGATGATGGCGGTGTCCGCGGTCTGGTTCTGGAAGTGGCACTGGTAGCAGAGGGCGTTGCCGCGCGCCTTGAGCATCTTGTCGTTCACCGAGCCGTGCGGCGAATGGCAGCTGACGCAGCCTTCCCGCATCGCCTCGTGGGCGAACGTGTGGTGGCCCGACTGCGCCGGGTGGCACTTCGCGCAGGTGGCATTGGTCTGGGCGACCAGGGCGCGCGCCCCGCCGTCCTTCAGCGCCTCGCCCTGGTGCGGGTCGTGGCAGTGCGTGCAGGCGATCTTGCCGGACAGCACCGGGTGGGTGTGCGGCAGGTTGAACTCCGCCCGGGTGTTCGGGTGGCACTGCAGGCAGGTGTCTGGGGAGACCTTCGGGTTGAGGATCGTCTCGCGGGTGCCAGCGCGCACGTGGAGGCTGCCGCCGCCGTGGCAAGACTCGCAGGAGACGTTCTTCGGTTTCCCGTCGTCGCCCTTCAGCTCGAGCCGGGCGTGCGTGGCGTCGTGGAAGCCCGAGGTGATGTTGGCGTGGCACTTCACGCAGCTGTCGGAGCCGACGAACGTGGCGCCCGCGATCTGGGGCGGCATCAGGATCGAGCGCTGGGTGATGACGCAGGAAACGAGCAGCGCGGACCACCCGGCGACGAGGCCGAAGAGCAGCGCGTTGGAGGGGGGGCGGAAGCGGAAGGCCATGGGGGAAGGCGGCGGCAGGTTACTTGGTGAAGCGGCGGACGTAGGCGACGAGGTCGGTGATTTCGGCGGCGGAAAGGTCGTTGCCGAAGCCCTCCATCCGCTCGCGGCCTTGGTCATCGCGACGGCCGGCCTGGATGGTGCGGAAGAGCTCGGCGTCGGTGAGTTTGCCGGCCCCGGCCTTGTCCGTGAGGTTCTTCGCCCCCGACTTCCGACCGAGGCGCGTCTGGCCCTTGCCGTCGGTGCCGTGGCAGCCGGCGCAGTGCTTCTCGTAATTCTGGGCGGCGGTTGGCGCCGCAGCCGCAAAGGCGGTGGCGACGGTCAACAGCGAGAGCAGAAGAAAAGGAGCGTGGCAGCGGAGCATCGGGGGTAGATTTGGCCCGGAAAGCCGACCACGGCAGAAAGGATCTGACGGACCGGACCGTTCCGAACGCGGGTAGACCTACGCCGGCAAGTGGAACTTCTGTCAAAGCTTCCTCCGCGTTCTACGTAACATTCGTCAATGGCCGCCTAGGGCGAATCACCCATTTTGCGGTTTTTGCCTAGCCCGGGTGCGTACTCTCCGGTCACGCGGCGGGCGGGGGCCAGGCGCATGATCGGTGGGAAAAAATGCGCCCCCGGCCTTGAGTCGCGCGTTTCATCCCCGATGCTCCGCGCACCGTTCCTCACCGCCCTGTTGCTTCCCGTGATCGCCCCGGCCGCCTCCGCCCCGCCTGAGAATCCGCTCCTCGCGCCGAGTCCGCTGGACTATGCCTACCCGCCGTTCGACCGGATCCAGGACGAGCATTACGCGGCGGCCTTCGAGCAGGGGATGGCCGAGCAGCGGCGGCAGGTGGAGGCACTGCTGGCCCAAACCGCGGAGCCGACCTTCGCGAACACCCTCGTGGCCCTCGAGCGGAGCGGGGAGACCCTCGCCCGCGCGCGCAGCGTGTTCTTCAACCTCGCGGGGGCACACGGCAACGACCGCACCCGGGCCCTCGAGCGGCAGCTGGCGCCGAAGCTGGCCGCCCACGCGGATGCGATCCGCCTGGATCCGCGGCTGTTCGCGCGGGTGGACCGCCTGTTCACGGACCGCGCGCGGCTCGGGCTCGATCCGGAATCGCTGCGACTGCTGGAAAAGAGCCACGCCGACCTCGTCCGCGCGGGCGCGCGGCTGGCCGAGCCCGAAAAGGCGCGTCTGCGGGCCCTGAACGCGGAGATCTCCAGCCTGCAGACCACCTTCACCCAGAACGTGCTCAAGGAGGTCAACGCCTCCTTGGTCTGGGTCGATCGCGCAGAGGAGCTGGAAGGCCTTACGCCCGCGGAGATCGCGGCGGCGGCGGAACTGGCCCGCGCCGAGGGGCGCCCGGGGGCCTGGGCGCTGCGCCTGCTCAACACCAGCGGTCAGCCGGTGCTGGCCTCGCTCCGGAACCGCGCCCTGCGCGAGCGGATCCACCAGGCCTCGCTGGCGCGGGGCAGCCGCGGGGGCGAGTTCGACAACCTCGCGGTGGTCTCACGCCTGGCGCGGCTGCGGGCCGAGCGGGCGCGGCTCCTGGGTTATCCGAACCACGCCACCTACGTCCTGGAGGACCAGACCGCCCAGACTCCGCAGGCGGTGAACCGCTTGCTCGCGGACCTCGCGCCGGCGGCGGTGGCGAACGCGCGGCGCGAGGCGGCGGCAATGCAGGCGATCATCGACCGCGAGGGCGGCGGCTTCACCCTTAGCGCCTGGGACTGGCCTTTCTACGGCGAAAAGGAACGGCGCGAGCGGTTCGCCTTCGACGAGGCGGAGCTCAAGCCCTACCTCGAGGCGGAGCGGGTCCTGCGCGACGGCGTGTTCTTCGCGGCGGAAAAACTCTTCGGCCTCACCTTCCGCGCCCGGCCGGACCTGCCGGTCTACGAGGAAACCGTGCGGGCGTACGAGATCCTCGACGCCGACGGGCGCCCCCTCGCGGCGTTCCTCCTGGACCTCTACGCGCGGCCCTCGAAGCGGGGCGGCGCGTGGATGAACTCCTACGTCGACCAGTCGCGCCTGCTCGGCTCGCGGCCGGTGGTCGGCAACCACCTCAACGTGAGCCGGCCCGTCGCAGGTGAACCGACGCTGCTCACCTTTGATCAGGTCGTGACCCTCTTCCATGAGTTCGGTCACGCCCTGCACGGCCTGTTCTCGTCGGTCGAGTACCCGCGGTTCAGCGGGACCCGGGTGCCGCGGGACTTCGTGGAGTTCCCGTCGCAGGTCTACGAGATGTGGGCGACGTGGCCGGAGGTGCTGCGGAATTACGCGCGCCACCACCGCACGGGCGAACCGATTCCCGAGGCGCTGTTCGGCAAGGTGATCGCGGCGGGCAAGTTCCACCAGGGCTACCGCACGACCGAGTACCTCGCGGCGGCGGTGCTCGACCAAGCCTGGCACCAGCTGGCGCCGGAGGAGGTGCCGGGGCCGGAGGGCGTCCTCGCCTTCGAGGCGGCCGTGCTGCGCCGGGCGGGCCTCGATTTCGCACCGGTGCCGCCGCGGTACCGGACGCCCTACTTCTCGCACGTGTTCTCCAGCGGCTACTCGGCAGGCTACTACTCCTACCTCTGGGCGGAGGTGCTCGATGCCGACGCGGTGGAGTGGTTCCGCGCGAACGGCGGCCTCACCCGGGCCAACGGGGACCGGCTGCGGCGGACCGTGCTGGCGCGCGGCGGCAGCGCGGACGCGCGGCAGCTCTACCGGGACTTCCGCGGCGCCGACCCGGAACTCCGGCCCCTGCTGCAGCGCCGCGGCCTCGAGCCGCGCGCGGAACCCGCCCGCTGAGTTCGTCTCGGTTCGGACGTTGCCTCGGCCCGGGCCGTCGCCTTGGGTGCGGCTGACCTTCCCGTGAACGGATTCAGCCGCACCGCAGCCCTGCTCTCCGCGATGCTCCTCGGCGCCCTGCTGCCCGGGGCGCGGGGAGGGGTGTGGCTCGTCGGCTGGCTCGTGCCGACGATGCTGTTTTTGGTCTTCCTGGAGACCCGGCTCGGCCGGAGCGCGCTGACCCCGCGTCACCTCGCCCTGCTGGCCGCGAACCTTCTCGTGGGCCTCGCCGCCTGGGGCGCCGGCCGCCTCGTGGCGGCCCCCGAGGTGGCGCAGGCCGCCTTTTTCTGCGGGATCGCGCCGACGGCGATCGCCGCCCCCGTGATCATCAGCTTTCTCGGCGGGGACGTGGCCTTCGTGGTCGGGTCGTTCCTCCTGACCAACCTTGCCGTCGCCGCCCTGCTGCCGGGGTTGCTGCCGTTCGTGCTCGGCCGGCCGACGCCGGAGGCGTTCGCGCAGGTGACCGGGAGCGTGGCCCTCGTCGTGTTTGCGCCGTTCGTGGCCGCCTGGTTCCTGCGGACCCTGCATCCGGCGGCGGCGGCCTGGCCGGCCCGCTGGCGCAACCTCTCCTTCGGCCTCTGGAACGTCTCCATCTTCCTCATCACCGCGAGCGCCTCCCACTTCATCCGCGAGCAGACCACGGCCCCGGGGGCCCTGATCCTGCAGTTGGCGGGCGCGTCCCTCGCCGTGTGTGCGCTGAACTTTGCGCTCGGGCGCCTCCTCGGCGGCCGGGGGCATGCGCGGGAGGCCAGCCAGGCGCTTGGGCAGAAGAACACGACCTTCACCCTGTACCTGGCCCTCGCCCACGCCGGCCCGCTGGTCGCGCTCGGACCGACCTTCTACGTGATCTGGCACAACCTGTGGAACTCCTGGCAGCTCCACCGCGCCAGCCGCGCGGCCGCGCCCCGGAACGAAGCGGGCCGCTGACGGGCCGGTTCAGGCGGAGGCGGGCACCCCGGCGGCCGCGCTGCGCGCCCCGCCAAATCGCCCCCGCAGCCGGTCGAGCGTGAGGTAGACCACCGGGACCGTGTAGAGCGTGAGCAGCTGGCTCACGAAGAGGCCGCCCACGATGGTCAGCCCCAGCGGCTGCCGCATCTCGACGCCCTCCCCGGCGGCAAACACCAGCGGCAACGCGCCCAACAGGGCGGCGACATTGGTCATCAGGATCGGCCGCAGGCGCAGCCGGGCGGCGGCGAAGATGGCCTCGCGCGGGGAAAGCCCCTCCCGCCGCTCGATCCCCAGGGCGAAGTCGATCATCAGGATCGCGTTCTTCATCACGATCCCGATGAGCAGGAAGAGGCCGAGCAGCGCGATGAGGGAGAATTCAGTGCCGGTGAAGCGAAGCGCGAGCAACGCGCCCAACCCGGCCGAGGGGAGCGTCGAGAGGATGGTCAACGGATGGATCAGGCTCTCGTACAGGATGCCCAGCACCAGGTAGACCGCGAGGAGCACGCCGAGGATCAGCAGCGGCTGGCTCTGGAGAGCGCGTTGGAAGTTCTGGCCGGAGCCTCCGACCACCACCTGGATGTCCGTCGGCAGCATGAGCTCGCCCATGGCGCGGTCGATCGCGGCGAGGCCCTCCTCGAGGGAGACATCCGGGGCGAGGCCGAAGCCGATCCGCTCGGCGGCGAACTGGTTGCGGTGGCGCACGCGGTCATCGACCAGCGAATAATCGTAGCGGGCGAACGCGGAGAGCGGGACCCGCGAGCCGTTCGCGGCGATCACCTGCACCTGGTCGAGCACCTCCGGGTCCGCCGTGTACCGCGGCTCCAGCTCCATCACCACCCGGTACTGGTTCATCCGATCGTAGAGCGTGGCGATCTGCCGCTGGCTGAAGGAATTGTTCAGCACCTGGGAAATCATCTGCATGTCGACCCCGAGCCGCCGGGCCGCCTCACGGTCGATGTGGAGCGACACCTGCTGCGTGCCGCCGTCGGACGGCGCCTCGATGTCGACCAGTTCCGGCAGGTCGCGGAACGCATTGGAGATGCGCGGCACCCACTGCCGGAGCAGCCCGAGGTCGGCGGCCATCAGGTTCACCTCCTGCGAGGAGCCGTCCGTCATCCGCGGGCCGTCCAGATCCTGCGCCCCGTAGAGGTAGAGCTGGCCGCCCGGCACGATGGGCGCGCTCAGCCGCAGGCGGTTGACGACGTCGTTGGCCGAGATCCGGCGCTCGCGCATCGGCTTCAGGCGGACCGTGAACCGCGAGTTGCTGATGCCGCTGGTGCCGCCGGAGAAGCCGATGACGTCCTGCACCGCGGGATCCGCGAGCACGTGCCGCCGGAAGGCCTCGATCTTCGGCTGCATGATCTCGTACGAGAACGCGTCGTCACCGCGCACGAACCCGAAGAGCGTGCCGGTGTCCTGCGCAGGCAGGAACCCCTTGGGCAGGCGGACGTAGACCGCCACGTTGAGGGCGATCGTGCCCACCAGCGTGATGAGCACCAGCGCCGGGTGGCGGAGCACCCACGCGAGCGAGGTGTCGTAGCCGCGCTTGACCGCGTCGAACCAGCGGTCGGTGGCGGCGTGGAACCGGGACGGCGCCTCGGCCCCGCGGCGGCGCAGCAGACGCGAGCACAGGCTGGGGGTGAGCGTGAGGGAGACGGCGAGGGAGACGAGGATCGCGGCGGCGAGCGTGAGCGAGAACTCCCGGAACAGGCGCTCGACGATGCCGCCCATGAAGAGGATCGAGACGAAGACGGCGACCAGGGAGACGTTCATCGCCAGCAGCGTGAAGCCGACCTCGCCCGAGCCGCGCATCGCGGCGCGGAAGGGCGAGAGGCCGCGCTCCATGTGCCGGGTGATGTTCTCGAGCACGACGATCGCGTCGTCCACCACCAGCCCCGCCGCGACGATCAGCGCCATCAGCGAAAGATTGTTCAGGGAGAAGCCCTGCAGGTACATGATCCCGAAGGTGCCGACGACGGAGACCGGGATCGCGAGGCACGGGATGAGGGCGGCGCGGGCGCTGCCGAGGAACAGGAACACCACCAGCATGACCAGGCCCGCGGCCAGCAGCAGCGTGCGCTGCGATTCGTGGAGGGTGGCCCGGATGCCGGGGGAGCGGTCCATCACCACCGCCAGGTTGGCGTCGGCGGGCAACAGGGCCCGCAGGGCAGGCAACTGGGCGGTGATCGCGTCGATCGTGGCGATGATGTTCGCCCCGGGCTGGCGACTGACATTCAGGATCACCGCGGGCCGGTCGTTGTGGAAGCCGCTCGCCCGCACGTCCTCCACCGAGTCGGTCACCGTCGCCACATCCCCGAGGCGCACCGGGGCCCCGTCCCGGTAGCGGACGACCAGGTCAAGGTACTCGTCGGCCCGGCGGAGCTGGCTGCTGACGTGGACCTCCCACTGGCGTTCGCCGTCGTCGATGGCGCCGCGGGGACGGAGGGAATTGGTCGCCCCGATCGCCCGCCGGACCTCGTCGAGGGCGATGCCGTGGTGGGCCAGCTGGTGCGGATTGAGCTGCACCCGCACCGCCGGGAGGGAGCTGCCGCCGATCGTGACCTCCCCCACCCCGGCGATCTGCGCGATCTTCTGGGCGAGGATGGTCGAGGCGAGGTCGTACAACCGGCCCGGCGCGAGGTTGGGCGAGCTCAGGGCGAGGGCGAGGATGGGCGCCTGCGCGGGATTCGACTTCCGGAAGGTGGGGCTGCCCGGCATTCCCGCCGGCAACTGGCCCCGCGCCGCGTTGATCGCCGCCTGCACGTCGCGCGCCGCCGAGTCCAGGTTCCGCCCGAGCGCGAACTCGAGCATGATCGACGCGTTGCCCTGCCGGCTGTCCGAATAGATCCCCGTCACCCCCGAGATGCTCCCCAGGGCCCGCTCGAGCGGGGCGGACACGTTCGCCGCCATCGTCTCGGGGCTGGCGCCCGGCAGGGATGCGCTGATGCGGATGCTCGGGAAATCCACCTGCGGCAGCGGCGAGACGGGCAGCAGCCCGTAGGCCAGCGCGCCCGCGAGGACCAGGGCCACCGCCATCAGGCTGCTCGCCACCGGGCGCCGGACAAAGGGTCGGGAAAGGTTCATCCGGAAGCCTCCGCGCGGTTCAGGAACGCGCCCCCGCGGGCCGGGCCCCGGCCGGCGCCGCCGCCGCCCGCCGCGCCGCGAACCGGCGGCCCAGGCGGTCGAAGTAGAGGTACACCACCGGCGTGGTGAAGAGGGTCAGCACCTGGCTGGCCAGCAGGCCGCCCACCATCGTGATGCCCAGCGGCTGCCGGAGCTCGGCGCCCGAACCCGTCGACAACATCAGCGGCAGCGCGCCGAAGAGCGCCGCGAGCGTGGTCATCAGGATCGGCCGGAACCGCAGCAGCGCCGCCTGCCGGATCGCCTCCCGCGGACCCAGGCCGTCCCGCCGCGTGGCCTCCAGCGCGAAATCCACCATCATGATGCCGTTTTTCTTCACCAGGCCGATCAGCAAAATGATCCCGATGATCGCGATCATGTCCAAGGGCCGGCCCGTCACCCACAGCGCCAGCAGCGCGCCCACCGTCGCGGACGGCAGCGTGGAGAGGATCGTGATCGGATGGATGCTGCTCTCGTAGAGGATGCCGAGGACGATGTACATCGTCACCACCGCCGCCAGCACCAGCAGGAGCGTGCTCGACAGCGAGGCCCGAAACGCCTGGGCGGCCCCCTGGAAGCGCATCTCCACCGCGGGCGGCAGCTCCCGCTCGACCGCGGCGCGCTCGATCGCCTGGACGGCATCGCCGAGGGAGGCGCCGGCCCCGAGGTTGAAGGAGATCGTGACGGCCGGGAACTGCCCCACGTGGCTGATCAGCAGGCGGGTGGGCCGCTCGGTCACGCGCGCCACGCTGGCGAGCGGGACCGGCCGGCCGGAGCGCGTCCGGACGAAGATGCCCGCGAGCGCCTCCGGCCCCTGCAGCAGGCGCGGATCCACCTCCAACACCACCCGGTACTGGCTGGTGTGGGTGAAGAGGGTCGAGATCTGCCGCTGGCCGAACGCGCTGTAGAGCGCGTCGTCGATGTCGGCCACGCTCACTCCGAGCCGGCTGGCCGTGTCCCGGTCGATCTCGACGTAGGCCTGCAGGCCGCGGTTCTGGAGGTCGCTGGCGACGTCGGCCAGCTCGGGCAGCTGCTGCAGGTGCGGGACGAAGCCGGCCACCCACTCCTCGAGGAGGTTCTCGTCGGGGCACGTCAGGGTGAATTGGAACTGGGTGCGGCTGACCCGGTCCTCGATCGTCAGCTCCTGGATCGGCTGCAGGTAGAGGGAGATGCCGGGCACGGCGAGGGCGGCGGCGCGCAGCCGCTCGATCACCTCGGCCGCGTTGTCCCGCCGCTCGCCGTGGGGATGCAGGTTGATCAGCATCCGCCCGCTGTTGAGGGTGGTGTTGGTGCCGTCGACGCCGATGAAGCTGGAGAGGCTGCGGACCGCGGGATCCCGGAGGATGAGCGCGGCGAGGGCCTGCTGGCGCTCGGCCATCGTGGTGAAGGAGACGGACTGCGGCGCCTCCGTGACCGCCTGCAGGGCGGCGTTGTCCTGCACGGGGAAGAAGCCCTTCGGGACCACGATCCAGAGGAGCACGGTGAGGACGAGGGTGCCGACCGTGACCGCGAGCGTGAGCGGCTGGCGCTCCAGCACCCAGTCGAGCCAGCGGCCGTAGCGGGCGATCACGGCGTCGAGGAAGCCGGGCGCGGCCGCCCCGTGGTCCGGCGCGGGCAGCATCCGGGCGCACATCATCGGCGTGAGCGAGAGGGAGACCAGCAGCGAGATCAGGATCGCGACGGCGAGGGTGATCGCGAACTCGTGGAAGAGGCGTCCGACGACGTCGCCCATGAAGAGCAACGGGATCAGCACCGCGATGAGCGAGATGGTGAGCGAGACGAGGGTGAAGCCGATCTGGGCGGCGCCCTTCAGTGCGGCGGACAGCGGCGGCTCGCCCTGCTCCCGGTACCGGGCGACGTTCTCCAGCATCACGATCGCGTCATCCACCACGAAGCCCGTGGCGATGGTGAGCGACATCAGCGTGAGGATGTTGAGCGAGTAGCCCGCCAGGTGCATCACCCCGAACGTGCCGACCAGGGAAAGCGGCACGGCGATGCTGGGGATGATCGTCGCCGCGAAGTTGCGCAGGAAAAGGAACGTCACGAGCACGACCAGGAGGATGGCGAAGATGAGCTCATGCTGCACCGCGCGAACCGAGGCGCGGATGCTCTGGGTGCGGTCGGAGAGGACGGCCAGCTCGGCCGCCGCCGGCAGGGTGGCGGAGAGCTGCGGGAGCAGGGCCTGCACCCGGTCGACCACCTCGATCACGTTCGCGCCGGGCTGGCGCTGGATGTTCACCAGCACGGCCGGGAGGCGGTCCGCCCAGGCGCCGAGGCGGCGGTCCTCCGCGGCGTTCTCGATCCGCGCGACGTCACCGAGGCGCAACGGGGCACCGTCCCGCCAGGCGATGATCAGCTGGCGGAACTCCTCCACCGACCGCAGCTGGTCGTTGGCGTCCATCAGGATGGTGCGGGTGGGACCGTCGAAGCTGCCCTTGGGCTGGTTGACGCTCGCCGCCGCGATGGCGGCGCGGACGTCGCTGAGGTTCAGCCCGCGCTGGGCGAGTTCGCCGGGGTGGACCTGGACGCGGATCGCGGGGCGCTGGCCGCCGGCGAGGCTGACCATCCCCACGCCCGGGATCTGGGCCAGCTTCTGGGCGATGCGGGTGTCCACCAGGTCGTGCACCTGCGGCAACGGCAGGCTGGCCGAGGTGACGGCCAGGGTCATGATCGGGGTGTCGGCCGGGTTGACCTTGCGGTAGATGGGCGGGGCCGGGAGGTCGTTGGGGAGGAGGTTGTTCGCCGCGTTGATCGCGGCCTGGACCTCCTGTTCGGCCACGCCGAGGGAGACCTCGAGCGAGAACTGGAGCGTGATGACCGAGGCGCCGCTCGAGCTGGTCGAGGACATCTGGTTCAGTCCGGGGATCTGCCCGAAGCGGCGCTCGAGGGGGGCGGTGATGGCGCTGGCGGTCACCGCCGGGCTCGCGCCCGGGTAGAAGGTGAAGATCTGGATGATCGGGAAGTCGACCTGCGGCAGCGCGGCGACCGGCAGCAGCCGGTACGCGAGGATGCCGGACAGGAAGAGCGCGACCATCAGGAGACTGGTCGCGACCGGGCGGAGGATGAAGGGCCGGGAGGGGCTCATGCGGCCTTCTTGCGCGCGCCGTCGGACTTCTCGCCCTTGCCACCCTTGCCCCCGCCATCGGACTTCTCGCCTTTACCGCCCTTGCCCCCCTTGTCGCCCTTGCCCGCCGGCGGGGGGGTGACGGTGCCGTCGGCCGCGACGATGGTCACCGGCCGGCCCTCGCGCAGCCGGTCGATCCCCTCCAGCACCACGCGCTCGCCGCCGGACAGGCCCTGCAGCACGGCCTGCAGGCCCTCCTCGGAGGGCCCGAGGACCACGTCGCGGACGGCGGCGAGGCCCTCGGCGGTGACGAGGTAGACGTAGGTGCCGCGCGAGCCGTACTGCACGGCGGCGACCGGGACGACCACGGCGTCCTTGAAGGTGCGGACGCGGAGGCGCACGTTGACGAACTGATTGGGGAAGAGCTTTTCGTCCTCGTTGGGGAACTCGGCCTTGAGGCGCACGGTGCCGGTGGCGAGGTCGATCTGGTTGTCCACGGTGTTGAGCAGGCCGGCGGCGAGGCGCTGCTGCTCGGCGCGGTCCCAGGCCTCGACCGGGAGGCCCTGACCGGCGCGGAGGGGCTCGAGGACCTTGGGCAGGTCCTGTTCCGGCACGGTGAAGAGGACGTTGATCGGGCGCGTCTGGGTGATGACCACGATCCCGCCGGCGTCGCCCGGGCGGATGAGGTTGCCCGCGTCGACCTGGCGGAGGCCGAGGCGGCCCGCGAGCGGGGCCTCGATGCGGGTGTAGGCGAGCTGGCGGCGGGCATCGTCGACATTCGCCTGGTCGGCCGCGACCGCGCCCTCGCGGTCCGCCACGAGGGCCTGCGCCGCCTCCAGCTGCTGCTGGGACATCAGGGTCTGGGCGTGCAGTTGGCGGACGCGCTCGAGGTCGGCCTTGGCGGTGAGCAGCTGGGCGCGGTTCTGCCGGAGGCGGGCCTCCGCCTGGGCGAGCCGGATCTCGTAGGGCAGCGGATCAATCTCGGCCAGCAGTTGGCCGGCGGTGACCTGCTGGCCCTCCTGAAAGTGAACCTTGAGGAGCTGGCCTTCCACGCGGCTGCGGACCGTGACCGTGTTGCGGGGCGTGACCGTGCCGATGGCGCGGAGGTGGACCGCGAGGTCGCGGCGCTGGACGGGTTCGACCCGCACGGGCGTGGCGGTCGATCCGCTGCGGGAGCGGAAGGACATCCGGCCGGCTCCGGCCGCGGCGGGATCGGTGCGGAACCCGAAGTACCAGACCCCGGCGGCGAACACGAGGGTGACGGCGCCGTAAAGGAGCCAGGGACGACGGGGGGAGGGGGCGGAGGACATGCGGGGGAAGGGAGCGGGGCGCGGAGGCGGTCCCGGCGGGGCGCCAGACGACCACGGAGCCGCGCCCGTTGCTAGAAATTTCGAGGTGAAAACCGGCGCGCCCGCCACCCGGGCGTCGGCAACTGGAGCTTTACTTGCCCCCGCTGCCCGCCCGAAGCTCAGTCCATGACGCCCGCTACCCCGGCGCCCGCGCGCATCGTCCTCGCGGAGGACGACCCCGACGTGAGCGCGACCACGATCGACCTGCTGACCTTGGGCGGTCACTCCGTGGCGGCCTTCGCCAGCGGCCGGGAGGCGCTCGACCACCTCGCGCACCACGGTGCGGACCTGCTGCTGACCGATATGATCATGCCAGGCGGCGACGGCCCCTGGCTCCTGCAGCAGGTGCGCGGCACGGCGGGCCTGGGCGACCTGCCGGTGCTCGTCGTCTCGGCCCGCGCCGACGAAAGCCAGGTGGCCGACGGCCTGCGGAACGGGGCGGACGCCTATCTGACGAAACCCTTCGATCCGGAACGCCTGCTGGAGACCGTGGCCTACTGGGTGGACCAGGGCCGGGCCCGGCGCGGCGCCCGCCCGGCCTGAACGGGCCGTCCCCCGGATGAGCGCACGGCAGACCCAAGGCTGGACGTGGGGACGTGACCTGACGCTGACGGCGGTGCTCTGCGGCACTGCCGCCTACGCCGACTGGTTCGCGCCGGGGGTTTTCTTCGGGCATTCGCTGGTGCTCGGGATGCTTTTCTACCTCGTTGGCGTCCGGCTGGTGGGCCCGTACGCCGCCTTGGCCGTGCTGGCGGCGGGCACGGTCACCCTCACCGCCAAGTGGCAGCAGCCCTTCTCGGCCCTGCTGCTGGCCCTCGAGGGCCTTGTCGTGTCGGGCGCGTGGCGCCGGCGGATCAACCCCCTCCTCGCCGACCTGACCTACTGGATCGTGCTGGGCACCCCCCTCTCGTGGTTCCTCTACCGCCACGCGACGGTCATCCCGGACCCCTCCTTCACCCAGGCACTGGTGCTGCAGCCGGCGAACGGCCTCATCGCCGTCTGGCTGGCCTATCTTGTGATCGAGCAGCTGCCGGCGGCCCCCGGGTGGGAGCGGCCGGAATCGGCGGGCACCTTCCGCTCGGTGCTGCTGCGACGGTACCTGATCTTCGGCACGCTGCCCGTGCTGGTCGGCGGGCTGCTCGCCGCGCGCACCTTCGAGGAACGAGCCCTGTCCGAGGCGCAGGCCAGCCTCGATGCGACCACCCGCAACCTCGCGGCCCAGGTCGCCCGCCACGTGGCCGAAGGGCTGGGCCTGCTCGAGCGCCTCGCAGCGCGCCACGACGATGAGAATTGGTTCACGGACCGCGCCGGCCTCAACGCGGAACTCGCGGCCGCCCGCGCCTCCTCGGACTCCTTCCTCAGTCTCATCGCCATCGACGCCAAGGGGAACGTCGTCGCCAGCAGCTCCGCCACCGGGACACTGCCCGCCAACGCCGCAGACCGGGACCCCAACGTGGCCGACCGCGACTACTTCCGCGAGCCGATGGCCACGAGCCGCAGCCACGTCTCAGGCGTCTTCCGCGGCCGCGGCTTCGGCCGCGATCTCCTGATCGCAGTCAGCGCGCCCGTGATCTCCCGCTCCGGGGAACCGCTCGGCGTCATCGAGGGCTCGATGACCGTCGATTCAATCCTCGCCGTGCTGCAGCGCCATTCGGAGAACACCGGGACCCGGCTCCTGCTGACCGACCGCCGCGTCCAAGTCATCACGGGGCGCGGGTTCCCGTATCGACCGCTCGAGAACCTTGCCCCCCTGGCGCTGGGCCGCCGCATCACCGCGCAAGCCCCCAGCCCCAGTCGCTTCAACGACGACTCGCTCGCCCGACCCGTGACCTATCTCTCGATGTCCTTGGCGGTGCCCGGCGTGGACTGGACGCTGACGGTCCAGCGGGAATGGCGCGAGGTGATCCGGCCCGTGGTCAACGTCTACGGCTGGATCATTCTCGTCGCGCTGGCCACCGCGCTGATCGCCTCCCTCGCGGCGACATGGTCCGTCCGCGATCTCCTCACCGGCTGGCAGGCCCTGATCCAGTTCTCCCTCGCCCCCTCCGGCCACGGCGAGCTCCTGGAGGAGTCGTCCCGGCTGCGGCGCCTGCCGCTGGAGTTCCGGGACGTGATGCGCCGCCTCGCGGAGATGGCCCGCCGGCTGGATTCCGAGACCCGCCAGCGCGAGGAACTCCTCCACCAACTCGAGTCCCGGGTGCAGGAGCGGACCCGCGAGCTGGAGCAGGCGCTGCTGGCGGCCAAATCCGCGGACCGCGCCAAGGGCGCCTTCCTCGCGACGGTCACCCACGAGCTCCGCACCCCGCTCACCTCGATCATCACCGGCACCCGCCTGCTCCGCATGGGCTGGAAGGATCGCAACGACCTCGTGGACCGCACGCTTTCCACCCTCGAAAAATCCAGTCAGGTGCTGATGAGCGTGGTCTCCGATGTGCTGGACTACTCCAAGCTCGAAGCGGGCGTGATCCACGTCGAGGTGACGCGGTTCCGGCCCGCGGACATCCTGGGGGACGTGAGCGCGATCCTGGAGCCGGCGGCGCGCAAGGCCAATCTCGAGCTGCGGGTCAACCCCGGGCACGCGCCGGAGCTGGAATGGAACGGCGACGTGCCGCGCCTGCGCCAGGTGCTGCTCAACCTCGCCGGCAACGCGGTGAAGTTCACCAACGGCCCCGCGGTCGAGATCGCCAGCCAGGTGGCGTTCACGGGGGACACGGCGCGCCTCTGGTTCCACGTCACCGACCAGGGCCCGGGCATCCCCGCGGACCGGCGGGAGGCAATCTTCGAGCCCTTCGTGCAGCTGGAGACCAACCAGGTGATGTCGCAGGCGGGCACGGGCCTCGGCCTCAGCATCTGCCGCCGGCTGGTGCAGGCGATGGGCGGCGACCTCACCCTCGAGAGCGAGGTCGGCCGCGGCTCGCGGTTCAGCTTCTGGATCCCGCACGAGCCGCGCCCCCAGAGCCCCCGGCCTTCCGCACCCGGCCCGGCACGGACCGGATAGACCGCGGGGAACGCGAATGCGCGCGGCTAGATCAGGTCGCCGCGCGCGTGGACCACGCCGTGCGACCTACCGGTTCAGGCCGCCGCCGGCAAGCGGTGGCGGCGGGAACGGGAGGCCCGGGGATGCGGCCGGGAGCCGGCGCGGCGGCGGGGACGGGGACCGGCGTGGAAGCCGTTGCCGTCCTCGTGACCGTCCCGCGCGCGGGTGACCGCGAAGTACGTCACCACCGCGGCGGCGGCCGCGAGGACCAGCAGGGAGGAGATGAGCGTTGTCATGGGTAGAAGCGGTTGAACTTCCCCCTGAATGTGCGCGCCCGGCGCAGCCGCCAGCGGGATCGCACCGCGGACGCCCTTTGACAGTTTCTAAACAATTGCGATTGCCCGACGGCGCCCCGCCCCGTCATCCGGTCCCGCTCAGGCCGTGCGGTCCGCGTACGCGGCGGCCGGCAGGGCCGTCTCGCCGCGGGGCGACTCCGGCACCAGGGCATGGAACCCAGTGGCGTCCTCAAAGCCCTCGGGCGCATCCGCCACGGCCCGGCAGGTGAGCAGCACGGCGGCGACGGACAGCAGGAGGAGGGCGACGAGGAAAAGGGTCATCGGCGGAGGCGTTATGTCGCCCACCCTTCCCGGACCCGCGGGCGCCTCCAGCGGAAACCCGCCGGCCGCCGTTTTTCACAATTCCTGCACAGGTGGCTCAACCGCCACCGCCCACGGCGCGCGCCGCGAGCAACCGCCGGGCGACGGTCACCGCGTTGGTGAAGCTGGTGCTGCGGGCGCGCCCCTGCCCCGCGATCCCGAACGCGGTGCCGTGGTCCGGGCTGGTGCGCACGTGCGGCAGGCCCAGGGTGACGTTCACCGCCTCGTCGAAATCGATCAGCTTCAGCGGGGCGAGGCCCTGGTCGTGGTAGAGGGCGATCACCGCGTCGAACTCCCCCCGCAGGGCCCGGGCGAAGAGCGTGTCGCCGGGCTGGCAGCGCGAGAGCCCCGGGAACTCGGCGCGGAGGTGGTCGAGGGCCGGGTCGATCAGGTCGCGTTCCTCGTGGCCGAGCAGGCCCTCCTCCCCGGCGTGGGGATTGAGGCCGCACACGCCGATCCGGGGCGCGGCGATCCCCTCGGCGCGGCACAGCGTGTCCGCGGCCGCGGCGGCGCGACGCAACAGGTGGGGCCCCAGGCTCCGCGGCACCTCGTGCAACGGAATATGCCAAGTCGCGAGGACCACGCGCAGCTTGCCCCCGCAAAACGCCATCACGGGTTCGCCGCCCCACCGGGCCGCGAAGAACTCCGTCTGCCCCGGGTACGCGTAGCCGATGCGCGCGAGCTCCGCCTTGCTCACCGGACCGGTCACGACGCCGGCGAATTCACCCTCGCGGCAACCCGCCGCGGCCCGCTCCATCGCGGCCCACGCCACCAGCGCGCCCTCCCCCGTCGGCCGGCCCGGCACCGCCGCGAATTCCTCCAGCCCGACGGGCACGCGTCGGCCCCCCGGCGGCAGCGTCGCGAGCCAGCGCGCCGGCCCGACCACCGCGACCCCCGCCGCCTCGGCGGGATGCTCCGCCAGCCACCGGGCGATGATTTCCGGGCCCACGCCCGCGGGATCCCCGCAGGTGAAGGCCAGCGGCGCGCCCGCGCTCACTCGGCCTCCTCCTGTTCCGCCCGCCGCGCCCGGGCGAAACTCCGGCGCCCGCCCGCGAAGAATTCCAGGAACCGCCGCGCTTCCGCCGTCGCGAACTCCCCGCCCGCCAGCCGCGCCGCTGCCACCTCCCGGATGTTGCCCGGCGTGAAGTAAACCTCCTGGAACGCGCGCTTGAGCTCCGCCAACGCCGCCCGCCCCACCCCGCGCCGCCGCAGGCCCACGAGGTTCAGGCCGATCACCGCGTCCCGCTCCGCCACCAGCGCGAAGGGCGGCACGTCCCGCGTCAGCGACGCGTGCCCCGCGACCATCGCGCCCTCCCCGATCCGGCAAAACTGGTGCACCGCGGCGCCGCCCCCGAGGAAGGTGTGCGCCCCCACCGCCACGTGGCCGGCCAGCAGGGCCGCGTTCGCCAGCACCACGTGGTCCCCCACCGCGCAGTCGTGGCCCACGTGGCTCGCCGCCATCAGGAAGGCCCCCGCGCCGACCGTCGTCCACCCGCCTGCGTGGATCGAGCGGTTCACGGTCACGTGCTCCCGGATCACCGCCCCGGCGCCCACCCGCACGCCGCTGGCCGTGGCGGGGTCGAACTTCAGGTACTGCGGATCGCCGCCGACGACCGCGAAGGGATGGACGACCACCCCGTCCCCCAGCTCGGCGTGGCGGGTGATCACGGCGTGCGCCATCACGGTGCAGCCCGCGCCCAGACGCGCGCCGGGCTCGATCAGGGCGGTGGGATGAAGGGAGGCGCTCATCTCAGGCCCGGGTCCGCCGCAGCCCGCCGGACGGCAGGTCCAGCTGGGGATCCTTCAACAGGTCGTAGTTCTTCAGCAGCCGCATCACCTGGAGGGTGTCGCTCTTGCTGTAGTTCTGGTTGATTTCGATCTTGTCGAGCAGGTCGAGGAGCATCGCGCGGAACGAGAGGATCGCGTCCACCCCCGCCGCCTTCAACATCTCCACGCTCTGGGAGCGGAACGGCTCGGAGGTCGGGAGGCTCGGCAGGACCAGAATCTTCGTCAGCCCCTGGGCGTCCGCGCCGGGGAGATCCGAGGGGAAGAGCCGGGCAGCCTCCCGGAGCACGCCCTGCTGCAGGAAATTGAAGATCTCCGGGCTGCTCTTGAGCATCGTGGGCGTGAACACGTTGGTGTGCCAGCCCTTCACCGCGACGATCGCCCGGTGGATGTGCGGCAGCTCGGAGGAGAACAGGAAGAACTCCGGGCGCCGCGCCTCCGGCTGCCACGCCGGATTGAACACGATCAGGTCGATCTCCTCCTCCGCCGCCTTGCGCCGCGACTGGACCTGGTACTTGCGCGCCTGCCGGACGAGAAAGCCGTTCTGCTCGAAGTACTCGCGGACGATGCCTTCGTCGATGGCGGACATGCTCCCCGCAGCGCAGCACGCGCCGCCGGACAGCGCAATGCCGTTTCCCGCCCCCGCCTAGCCCGCGCCCACCGCGCGGAACGCGGCCTCGACCTCCGCGAGGGGAATCCCGCCCCGCGTCGCCGCCGTTCCCACCGCAGTGAGGACCACGAACCGCAGCCCCCCCGCGCGCACCTTCTTGTCCCGCTGCATCGCGGCCCGCAGGTCCGGCCACGGCAGGGGCCGCGCCAGCCGCACCGGCAACGCGTGGGCCGCCAGCACCCGCTCCACCCTCCCCACGGTTTCCGCCGGCACGAGCCCGAGGCCCGCGGAAAGCCGCGCCGCCGCGCCGAGGCCGATCGCCACCGCCTCCCCGTGCAGGTACTCGCCGTAGCCCGCGACGTTCTCGATCGCGTGCCCAAAGGTGTGGCCGAGGTTCAGCAGCGCCCGCCCGCCGTCCGCCGCCAGCTCCCGCTCATCCGCCTCCACGATCCGCGCCTTCAACGCGCAGCACCGCCGGATCAGGTCCGGCAGGTCCGCGCTGGCCCGGTCGACCGTCCCCGCCTCCAACCGCGCGAACAGGGCCTCGTCCCCGAGCAGGCCGTACTTCACGACCTCCGCCATCCCCGCCGCAAACTCGCGGGGCGGCAAAGTCGCCAGCAACGCCGTGTCGATGTACACCGCCCGCGGCTGATGGAAGGCGCCCACCAGGTTCTTCCCCGCCGGCACGTTGATGCCCGTCTTCCCTCCGACGGAGCTGTCGACCATCGCGAGGAGGGTCGTCGGGACCTGCAGGAAATCCACCCCCCGCAGCCACGCGGCCGCCGCGAACCCCGCGAGATCGCCGATCACGCCGCCGCCACACGCCACCACCACCCCACCGCGATCCAACCGCTCCGCCGCCAGAAACCCCAGCACCCGCTCGAGCCCGGCCAGCGATTTCGCGCCCTCCCCGGGCGGCAGCGCGAGCACCGGCGCCGCCCCGAAGACCTCCGCCAGAAACGGCCCCTGCGCCGTCCGCACCGCCTCATCCGTCACCACCGCCACGCGCCGGCCCGCGGCCGACAGCCGCGCGACCTCCTCCCGCAACGCCGGCGCCAGCTGCGCCCCGAAGTGGATCGGATACGCGCGTGCGCCCAACTGGACCGTGAGGGGAGCGACCATGAGGCGGATTAAGGCCCGGCCACCCGACGCGTCGAGCGGAACCTTGGCCCGCCGACCCTCGCCGCCCCCGATCACGTTCCCTTCCCGCCACCGCCCTTCCGTAAACTCCACCCTTGACCAAGAGCGACTAAGTCTCATTAACAGCCCTCTCAATTAAAGCGACTGACTCTCAGTAGCGGCTTGAGGCAAACTTTAATCCCTGTGCTGCAAATTCTTAGCTATTTCCGGCCCTGTCGCGGACCGCGCCTGCGGAGCCGCTCGCTGCTGGCTTGGCTTTGGCTCGCCGCACCGCTGTCCGCCGCCTCCGCGCCCCCGGCGCCGCCGGTCCAGTTACCCCGCTTCCAAGTCGAGGCCGAGGCCGAGTTCGACCACGTGATCCAGGGGCCGTTTTTGCCGGACGTCCAAGGCGCCAAGATCAACGCCGGCAAGAAGACCACGATCCTCGACTTTGACGGCCAGCCCCGGATCAACGGCAACAACTACCGCCAGGCGCTCGCCGAGGCGCCCGGGCTCATTCTGAGCGAGGAGACGTCGCCGCTGGTCAGCATCGGCTACCGCGGGCTGGAGCCCCACCGCGCGCAGTTCACCCAGGTGCTCAAGGACGGCATCCCGATCCACGCCGACCAGTTCGGCTACCCCGAGGCGTACTACACGCCCCCGCTGGACACGGTCGATCGCATCGAATTCATCCGCGGCGGCGCCGCCCTCCTTTATGGCCCGCAGCCCGGCGGCGCCCTGAACTACGTGACCCACCGGCCGCGGACGGACCGCGGCTTCTCCGGCTCCTCGCTGCACACGGTCGGATCCGACGGCTACTACTCCACCTTCAGCCATCTCGACGGCACCGTCGGCCGCGTTGGCTATTACGGTTACCTCAACCACCGGCAGTCCGAGGGCATCCGTTCCGCCAACGGCGACTACCGCCTGACCTCCTGGCTGGGCCGGCTCGCGCTCGACGCCACGAGCGCCTCCCGCTGGCTGCTCACCCTGGAGACCTACGCGGAGGAGCACGGCGAACCCGGCGGCCTCACCTTCGCCTCCGGCCCCGGCGCGGTGAACTACCTCACCGACCGGCGGGCGCCCTCGCGCCAGCACGACCGCTTCAACCTCGAGCGGGACGCCGCGTCGCTGATCTGGGAGCACGACCTCGCCGCGGGCACCTTCGCTTGGCGCACCTGGGCGATCGACTACACCCGCGCCTCCCGCCGGCAGGGCGGCGGCGGCTTCGGCACGCTGCCCACCGGCCCCGCGGCGCAGACCAACACGCAGGAGCACCAGCGGTTCCGCACCCTCGGCACCGAAGCCCGCCTCCGGTTCGATTGGGGCCCGGGCGCGCGCCACGTCCTCAGCACCGGCGCCCAGCTTTACGGCAGCACCTCCCCGCGCACCGACCGCCGCGGCACCTCGGCCACGGCCACCACCGGGACCGTGCAGAACCAGTCGCGCCGCGAGGTGTTCTACGCCCCGGTCTACGCGGAGAACCTCTTCCGCTGGGGCGCGTTTTCCCTCACCCCGGGCGTTCGCCTGGAACAAGTCCGCCAATCCGTCCGCGAAGAGGTCAACCTGGCCAAGGCCGCGGCCGGCAACCCGCTCGCGGAGCGCACGGACACCGACACGGAGCCGCTCTTCGGTCTCGCCGCGACCTGGGAACCGGCCCGCGGCGCCCAGGCCTACCTCAACGCCGCGGAGAGCTTCCGCCCCGTGATCTTCACTCAGGCGGTGCCCAACGGCGCGACGCAGGTCGTGAACGCGGACCTCGCCCCGGCCCGCGCCCGCCAGCTGGAACTCGGCTACCGCACCCAGACGGCCTCCGGCCTCGTGCTGGATGCGAGCGTGTTTCACCTCGAGTTTTCCGACCAGGTCGGCACCGCGGCCCTCCCCGGCGGACGCTCCAGCCTCGTCAACGTCGGCCGCTCCGTGCATCGCGGCGTGGAGGCGGCGGGACGGCAGGAACTGCTGCGGCCGCGCGCGGGCGGGAGCGCCTCGCTCCAGCTCTACGCCAACGCCCTGCTGCTCGATGCCGCCTTTCGCGAGGGCGCCTTCGCCGGCCGCCGCCCCCAGTACGCCCCGCGCCACCTCGTCCGCACCGGCCTCCAGTTCTCCCGCGGCCCGGGCTTGAAGGCCGGCCTCTCGGGCACCTTCGTCGGGGCCAGCCACGCGGATGACACCAATACCGACCAGCGGCGGGTGCCGGCGCACGCCGTCTGGGACCTCACCGCGGAATGGGCGGTGCCGGGCACGGCGCTCCGCTTGATCGGAGGCGTGAACAACCTCCTCGACGAGGACTATTACAGCCGGGTGCGGGCGGACGGCATCGATCCCGCGCCGCGCCGCCACGGGTACCTCGGCGCCGCGATCGAGTTCTGAGCCCGGTCCGCAGAAAGGAGTGGATTCCCCGCGCGCCCCGGGTGTTTGATCCCCGCTCCGTCCCCCGTCCACCGTCCCTCCCATTTCCCCCGATGAAGAAAGCCCGCGCCCACTTCCCCACCGTGCCCGTGATTCCGTACGAGGGTCCCGGCACCGACAATCCCCTCGCCTTCCGGCATTACAACCCGGACGAGGTCATTGATGGCCGGACGATGGCCGACCACCTGCGGTTCTCCATCGCGTACTGGCACGCCTTCCGGGGCGTCGGCGCCGATCCGTTCGGCCCGGGCACCATCGTGCGCCCGTGGGAAGCGGGCCGCGATCCCGTCGGCGTGGCCAAGGTGCGCCTCGAGGCGGCCTTCGAGTTCTTCCAGAAGATCCGGGCGCCGTTCTACTGCTTCCACGACCGCGACATCGCCCCCGAGGGCAAGACGCTCGCGGAATCCAACCGCATCCTCGACCAGGTGGCCGGCCACGCGCACGCCCTGCAGAAGACCACGGGCGTGAAGCTGCTCTGGGGCACGGCGAACCTGTTCTCGAATCCGCGCTACATGTGCGGCGCCGCGACCAATCCCGACGCGCACGTCTTCGCCTACGCCGCCGCGCAGGCGAAGCAGGCGATGGAGGTCACCCAGCGGCTCGGCGGGGAGAACTACGTCTTCTGGGGCGGCCGCGAGGGCTACGAGACGCTCCTCAACACCGACCTCAAGCGGGAGCAGGAGCACCTCGCCCGCTTCCTCCACCTCGCCGTCGCGCACGCCAAGACGATCGGCTTCAAGGGCCAGTTCCTGATCGAGCCGAAGCCGAAGGAGCCGACCAAGCACCAGTACGATTTCGACGTCGCCAGCGGCATCGCGTTCCTGCGCACCTTCGGGCTCGAAAAACACTTCAAGTTCAACATCGAGACCAACCACGCCACCCTCGCCGGCCACACCTTCCAGCACGAGATCGAGGTCGCCGCCGCCGCCGGGATGCTCGGCTCCATCGACGCCAACGCGGGGGACCTGCTCCTCGGCTGGGATACCGACCAGTTCAACACCGACGTGCGGGAGCTCACCCTCGCGATGATCTCCATCTTGCGCGCCGGTGGCCTCGGTAGCGGCGGATTCAACTTCGACGCCAAGCTGCGCCGGCCCTCCATCGACCCGGAGGACCTCTTCCACGCGCACATCGGCGGGATGGATGCCTACGCCCTCGCCTTCAAGCTGGCCCGCCGGATCCTCGCCGAGGGCAAGTTCGAGACGTTCGTGCGCGAGCGCTACGCCAGCTTCGACACCGGCTTCGGCCGCGACATCGAGCGGGGCAAGGCGGACTTCCGCTCCCTCGAGAAGCTGGTCCTGACCAAGCTCGGGGAACCGCAGCCGCGCTCCGGGCGCCAGGAATACCTCGAGAACCTCCTCCTCGCGTACCTGCACCGCTGACCCTCCCGGCCCCGCCGGATCGCCCCCGATGTTCCGGAGCCTCCGGCCGGTCTTCCTGCTGGTCCTGCTTGCCCTCGGCACCGGGGGCTGCACCTCCGTGTCGACGCGCAAGGTCGTGGACCTTTCGCGGTTCCAGAGCTTCTTCGTCGTGACCCGGCTGAACGAGAACCACCGGCTCGACGAGGCCATCGTGGCGGCGCTGCGCCGGCAGGGCCGGGTCGCGGAGGCCGGGCCGCGGACGATGATGCCGCCGGGCACGGAGGTGGTCGTGACCTACGACGCGCGGTGGACGTGGGATTTCCGGAACTACCTGATCGAGTTGAACGTGGAGTTCCACACGGTCTCGCCGCCGAAGAAGCTGGCGGACGCCCGTCGCTACCAGCCCTCGCTATGGCCAAAGCCGCCCGAGGAGGTCGTGCGCGGCCTGCTGGAGCCGCTCTTCAAGCCGTGACTCAGGCCTGAGTCTGTCGACGGCACGACCCCTGAGCTGAGCCTCTCGAAGGTCCGGATCAGGCTGGCCGCAAAAGGCGCAAAGGGGTTCCACGAGTGGTCGAGGCCGTGCGTCGCGTCCATGGACGCTGCGGGGCTCAGTTACGGGCAAGCCCCCGGAGGAGGTTCGAGCCGCGGCGTTTCCAACCGCACCGGCGCGCAGGCACGCAGGCCTCGCGGCCTTGGTTTGGAGCTCTCCCTTCCGAGCGCTCGCCCTGAAACCTCCGCGGCGTCTATGGACGCCACCACCAGTCCGGTCCGCGCCCAGCGCCCCTTGTGCCTTTTGTGGCCATCCTCCGGAGCGATCGGCCGGAGCAGGTTGGCCGCAAAAGGCGCAAAGGGTCGAATCCGCGGTCGAGGCCGTGCGTGGCGTCCATAGACGCCGCGGGGCTCAGGCACGGGAGCTACCGAGGCGGGAGTACGATCCGAGGTGCTTCTGCCGCGCGGGCGTGAAGACCTTGCGGCCATGGTCCAGAGCCCTCCCTTCCGCGCGCTCGCCCTGAAATCTCCGCGGCGTCTATGGACGCCATCTTCGGTCCGGTCCGCGCCCAGCGCCCCTTGTGCCTTTTGTGGCCATCCTCCGGAGCCGAACCGCAAGCCGCTCGCCCCGGGGGCCAGACTCACGGCAATATCCCCGTTCTACCTCGACGTTGGATGACCACCTCGCCACCCGCGCGAGCCTCTCACGCCATCAGATCCTTCACCACCTCCCCGGCGACGCCGGTGAGGCGCACGTCGAGGCCCTGGAACTTGGTGTTCAACCGGCGGTGGTCGATGCCCAGCAGCGCCAGCATCGTCGCGTGGAGGTCGTGCACGTTGACCACGTTCTCCACCGCCCGGTAACCGAGCTCGTCCGTCGCACCGTAGGTCATCCCGCCCTTCACGCCGCCGCCCGCCATGAAGACGCTGAAGCTCAGGATGTGGTGGTCGCGGCCCGTGCCCTGCCCCATCGGGGTGCGCCCGAACTCGCCGCCCCAGAGGATCAGGGTGTCGTCGAGCATCCCGCGCTGCTTGAGGTCCTTGATCAGGGCCGCCGTGGGGCGGTCCACCTCGCTCGCCCCCGACCGCATCCCGCGCTCGAGCTCGGCGTGGTGATCCCATGCCCGGTGATACAGCTGGATCATCCGCACGCCCCGCTCCGCCAGCCGCCGCGCGAGGAGGCAGTTCGAGGCGTAGCTGCCGTCGCCCGGCTCCTTGATGCCGTACTGCTCGAGCGTCGCCGGCGACTCCCCGGAGAAGTCCGTCAGCTCCGGCACGCTGGCCTGCATCCGGAACGCCATCTCGTACTGCGCGATCCGGGTGGCCACCTCGGGGTCGCGCACCTCCTCGCCCAGCAGGCCGTTGAGGCGCCGGATCTCCTCCACCACCTGCCGCTGCGTGCTCTGGCAAACGCCCTCCGGGTTGCCGATGTAATGCACCGCCTCGCCGCGCGACTGGAACTGGATCCCCTGGAACCGGCTCGGCAGGACGCCGCTCGACCACTGGCGCGCCGAGATCGGCTGCAGGCCCAGCTTCCCCTGTGAGGTGAGAACGATGAAGCCCGGCAGGTTCTGCGACTCCGCGCCCAGCCCGTACAGGAGCCAGGAGCCCATGCTCGGCCGGCCCTTGATGATGGAGCCGGTGTTCATGAACGCGTGCGCGGTGTCGTGGTTGATCTGCTCGGTCTGCATCGAGCGGACGACGCAGAGATCGTCCGCCACCGTACCGAGCTCCGGAAACAGCTCGCTGATCTCGATGCCCGCGCGCCCGTGCCGGGCGAACTCCGTGAACGCCCCGCGCGCCTTCAGCTCGGTGTTCTGGAGCTGCGCGAGCTGCTGGCCCGCGGTGAACGACTCGGGGAACGGCTGCCCGTGCAGCTCCTTCAGTTTCGGCTTCCAATCGAAGGTCTCGAACTGCGACGGCCCGCCCGCCATGCACAGGAAGATCACCCGCTTCGCCTTCACCGGGAAATGCGGCGCCGCCAGCGCCCCGTTCCACCCCGGCGGCCGCCCGCCCGCGGCCGCGGCCGGGGCCGCCCCCAGCCGGGACTGCAGCAGGGAGAACGCGAGCCCGCCCAGGCCATAGGCGCTCTGCGTGAGGAAGGCGCGGCGGTTGACGCTCAGGGCGTGGGCAATGGGGTCCATCGGAAGGGAAGGAGGGTGAGGCGGGACGCGTCGGCTTCAGTAACGGGTGATGGTCTCCTGCAGGTTCAGGATCACCCGCGCGACCTGCGTCCAGGCCGCGTGCTCGGCGGCATCGCTCGTCGGCGTGGGCGCGAAGCCCACCCCAAGCAGCTTGCGCGCCTCCTCCGGTTGCCCCCGGTAATGCTCGCGTTGCGCCGCGAGGAGCGTCCGCAGGCCGCCGCGCTCGGCCTCCCGCGGGTCCCGCGCGACCGCCAGCTGGAACGCCCGCGCCAACCGCGCGTCGTCGCCCGCGGCCGGCTCGCCCAGCAGCCGCACCGCGAACAGCGGCGCCGCCTCGACGAAGGTCGGATCGTTCAGGAGCGTCAGCGCCTGCTGCGGGGTGTTGCTCACCACGCGCTGCGCCGCGCACTCATCGCGCGCCGGGGCGTCGAAGTTCGCCAGCATCGGGTGCAGGAACGTGCGCTGCCAGTGCATGTACACGCCGCGGCGCCACTGCTCCTCATCCCGGCTCGCAGCATAGTCGCGATCCGGGAACTGCAGCTGGGCGTAGTGCCCGGCCGGCTGGTACGGCCGCACGCTGGGACCGCCCACCTCGGCCAGATTCAGCACGCCGGCAATGAACAGGGCATTATCGCGCACGAACTCCGCCTCCAGGCGCCGCGGCTGCTGGGCCGCGAGCAGGCGGTTCGCCGGGTCGGCCTCGCGCAGCTCCGGCCGCACCACGCTGCTCTGGCGGTAGGTCGCGCTCGTCACGATCAGCCGGATCAGCTGCCGCAGGTCCCACCCTCCATCGCGGAACTCCGTCGCCAGCCAGTCGAGCAACTCCGGGTGCGACGGCGGCTCCCCCTGCGAGCCCAAGTCGTCGACCACCGCGCTCAGGCCGGTGTCGAAATACATCGCCCAGAGGCGATTCACCACCGCCCGCGCGGTCAGCGGGTTGTCCCGCGACACGATCCATTGCGCCAGGTCGAGGCGCGTCAGGCGCCGCTCGGGCGTGCTTTCCCGCCGGCCTGGCAGGAAGGACGGCGTCGCCGGCAGGACCAGTGGACCGCTCTGGTCGAGCCAGTTACCCCGCGGCAGCACGCGGACGGGCAGCGGTTCCACGGCCTCGGTGACGAGCGACCACGCGCGTCCCCCGCGGGTCTCGCGCCACGCCGCGGCCAGCTCGTGGTACCGCGCCACCGGTTCCCGGTCGGTCGCCGCGCTGAACTGCCACGCCTCCGCCAGCACCGCCCGCTCGTCCGCCGTGCGCTCCGTGTCCGGCCGCCGCACCGCGGCCAGCACCGCCGGCGCCGCCGCCGCCAAGGGTTCCCCGGCCCCGAAGGGACTGATGGCAAGCCGCACCGGCAGGGCGACATCCCCCGCCAACACCGCGACCAGGGCCTCGCCCTCCGCCAGCGCCACCGGCGTTTCGAGCAGCCAGACCGCGGCCACCGTCTGCCCCTCCGCGAGGGCGGGCAGCTTCCAGCCCGTGGTCACCCCGATGACCTCCTCGCCATCCTTGTAGCGCCGGTCCTTCGCCGCGGCCTCGGCGTGGACGACCGGGAGGCGGCGCGTCGCGCCGGCGGCATCCCGCCGGCTGAGCGTGAGCCGGAACGTCCCGCGATTCTTGGCGGCGGTGCCGGCGAACGCGCCCCCGCTCCCGGCGGTGACCTCCACCCGCACCGCGGCGACGGTACCGGGACCGGGGGTCAGCGTGAGCTGGAGGGTGTCGTTGCGCGCGAGGGGCTTTTCCGGGAAGGCGAAGCCATCGTCCCCGATCCGCACCGCCGCGTTGGCGAGCGGCTTGTTGGCGCGGAGGATCGCCGCCGCCGGCCCGGGGGTCTGCCAGCCGTCCGGATGGCGTTCGAGGAAGGCCGCGGCGGTGCCGGCCCACGCTGCCACCGCCGCGGCGGGCGCGGTCCGCTGCAGCTCGGCGGCGTGCGCGCGCAGGCGTTCCTCGGCCCGGCGGTGCCGCGTCCGCAGGTAGGCGCTCTCGACCTCGATCTCCGGGGGGAACGGATAGTCGTTGTTGAAGCCCGCGAGGTCGGCGTTCCGGGTGTAGCCGTAATCCGCGTACACGCCCCACTGCTTCACATCGGCGAAGAAGGCCTGCAGCTGGTAAAAGTCCTTCGCCAAAATCGGATCGAACTTGTGGTCGTGGCACTCCGCGCAGCCGAAGGTGCTGCCGAACCACGCCGCGGAGACCGAACGGACCCGTTCCGCCCCGTACTTGGCCAAGTACTCCGCCGGCTGCGCCCCGCCCTCGCGGGTCATCATGTTGAGGCGATTGTAGCCGGTGGCGACGCGCTGGGCCGGAGTCGGGTTCGGCAACAGGTCGCCGGCCAGCTGCTCCAGGGTGAAGGCGTCGAAGCGCTGGTTGGCGTTGAAGGCGTTGATCACCCAGTCGCGGTACGGGAAGATCCGCTGGTTCTGGTCGCCGTGGAACCCCACCGTGTCCGCGTAGCGGGCGAGGTCCAGCCACCACACGGCGAGGCGCTCCCCGTGGCGCGGCGAGGCGAGCAGGCGCTCCACCTGGCGCTCATAGGCCCCCGGCGCGGTATCGCTCAGGAAGGCGGCCGTCTCCGCGGGCGTGGGCGGCAGGCCGGTCAGGTCGAGCGCCAAGCGGCGGAGCAGCCGCGCCCGGTCCGCCTCGGGGGCGGGCGGGAGCGACTGCGTGGCGAGGCGGGCGCGGATGAAGGCGTCGATCGGGTGCGCGGCACCCGGAACCGAGGGAACGGCGGGCCGCTCGAGGGCCGCGTAGGCCCAGTGCGTCTCGTAGCGGGCGCCCTGCTCGATCCAGCGGCGCAGGAGGGCCTGCTGCTGGGCGGTGAGCGCCTTGTGGTGGTCCGCCGGCGGCATCGGGTCGACCGGGTCGGCGATGCGGAGGAGGAGTTCGCTCTGGTCGGGGCGCCCGGGGACGATCGGGATCGCGCCGCTTTTGGCGGGCCGGAGCGCCTCCTCGCGGACGTCGAGCCGGAGCCGGGCCTTGCGCGTCTGGGCGTCGAACCCGTGGCAGTGGAAGCACGCGTCCGCCAGGATCGGGCGGATGTGCTGGTTGAAGGAGACGACCTCGGGCAGGGGCGCCGCCGCGGGAGCCGGGTCGGCCGCGCGGGCAACGGCAAGGGCGAGCGGAACCAGGGCGAGCAGCAGAGGGGAGGCAGGGCGGGGCATCGCGAGCAACGGAAGCGAAACGCCGGCCCCCGTTTTCTCAAGCCCGGGAAGGGTGCCGCGGAACGTACAAGGGACGCTTTCCCCGGCCGACGGCACCGAGCGCCCACCCGAAACGTCCCCGAACGAAAGGCGCTCTGCCTGGCTCCGCCCGACTGCTTTCCCGACGGCAGGGACCGGGGCAGGATGCCCCGGCTACACCGAGCCGCCGCCCCGGGTCCTCAAACCCCTCCCCGCGGCGTCACCCCCAATTTGGTCCGCCCGGCGGAGCGCGGCCGCCGCCCGCCCAAACGGCGGCCGCCGGCCCGCTCCGACCCCACGAAAACCCGTCCGCCCGCCACGGCGGCCCGGCAGCACGATTCCATCCTGAGCGGACCAGCCGGCCCCTTGACCGCCCCCACGCGCGTATTACGGTAATACGCATGCCGACCCTCACCTTCAAGGTTTCGCCGGAAGAGGCGCGCGTGATCCGCGCCAAGGCGCGCGCGGAGAAGTCCACGGTGTCCGCCTTCCTGCGCACGCGGGTGCTCGACGCCAAACCGGCACCGGCCCGCCGCCGCGTCATCAAGCGGCATCCGGTTTCCGGCCTGCTTTACGATGCGACGGACGCGGGCGGCCCCGTCGTGACGCCCGAGCAGATCCGCGCCGCGCTCGCCGACTTCCCATGAACTATCTCCTGGATGTGAACGCCTTGCTCGCGTGGCGGCACGCGAACGCGCACGGCCACGACGCATTTCATGCTTGGGCGAAGGCGGCGGGGTTCAAGGCGCTCGGCACGTGCGCCCAAACGGAACTCGGCTTCCTCCGGGTCTCGATGCAGGTGTTCAACCTCTCCCTGGCGGAGGCCCAGACGGCACTCGCCGAGATCAAGCGTCAGGCCGGCGGGTTCGTGGCGGGCGCCCCTTCGCCGAAATTCCCGGCGTGGGGCAGCAAACCCAGCCAAACTTCCGACGCGTACCTGGTCCAAGTCGCCACGGCGGCCGGGCTCACCCTCGCCACCTTCGACACCGCGATCCCCGGCGCGACGCTGATTCGCTGATCGTACCGCGGCGGCGGGGCGCCCTGCGCGGTCGTCGCGAAGGACCGGGGCAGGATGCCCCGGCTACACCGGACCGCCGCACGCCAAAATTTAGCCGACTCCGCGGGGACGCCCCACCCCTGCCGCAACCACGCGGATCGGTGTAGCCGGGGTATCCTACCCCGGTCCACGCAGACGAAAGCGCCTACCCGAAACGTCCCCGAACGAAAGGCACTCTGCTTGGCGCCGCCTGGGCTTGCCCTAGCCTGCCCCCCTTGGTTTCGGGCTGGAACTCCGTTACTGCGGGCACCCGCGACCTTATGTCGCAAGAGCCGGTTGCGGCTTGGATTCACCCATCAATTTCACCCAAGGTCGGCACAACGAGCTCATTGGATTTACCGACCGGAAACTGGATTTTCAGGGGGATCGGATCCGGGAGGGTTTCGCGTGCGGTGAGGACTTCGCGGCCGTCGGCGTGCGGATCATAAGGCGCGCAGGCGCCAGGTCAGGACGTGAGCGATCCCGAGGAGCAGCACGAAGACCGCGCCGCCCACCAAAGCACGCCCGCTCGCCGTGCTTCCGGGGATCAGCACCGTCAGCGAAGGAAGCCAGAGCAGAGCGAAGGACCCGATCAGGCTGCTGGACTGCACCAAGCCAACGCAGGTGCCGGCTCGCTGCTTCGGGCCGCTGCGCACCGCGCACGCCATCGCCAAGGGAAGCGCGGAGATAGCGAGACCCAGGAAGATCACGATCGGCGTTGCCGGGGCTGTCCCCATCACGCGCGGACCAAGCACCCAGGCCGAGACGGCAAGGCACGCCAGCGCCGTCATCACCCGGAGGAGCAAAAACGGACTCGCCCTCAGCGCGATGAGCGCTGCCGTCGGCGCGCCGAGCATGGTGGCGACCCAATACAAGCTCACGATAAAGGCACGCTGGTCGTCCGCGAGCTCCCAGACCACGCGCGAGATGAACTCGCTCCACAACGAACCCACCGAGTAGAGCGTCCCACCCATCACGAAGGCGACGAAGCAGCAGATCCGCACCTCGCGGATGCCGAGGATGCTGACGATCGAGAGTTTTCCCGCGGCGTCCGGTCCGGACATTGCGACCAACGGCCCGCAAGCGGCCGAGATCTGACCACGCAGCGTCCAGATGATGAGGGCGAGCACGGGCGCGGCGACCGCGAGGGCGAGGAGCGAAATGCGCCAGCCGCCGTCGTCCGGCAGGGCTTGGCCGACCGCGGAGCCGAGCGAAACGGCGACGCCGATCGAGAAGGACAACGCGGCCATGCCCAGGGGCAGCACGCGCGGCGGGAGCGTGCGCGCGGCGAGCAGTCCGTAAGCCGGAGGTCCCACCGCATACGAGACGCCGATGAGCGCGTAGCCTGCGATGGCCAGCGCGGGACCATGCGCCAAGGCGAAGATTCCCGCGCCCGTGGCGGCGATGGCCAGCCCCGCGAGCACGCAAGTGGTCGGGCCAAAGCGATCGACCGATCGACCCGCCAAGGGCAAGGAGAGACCCGCCGCGACGAAGAATGTCCCGGCGAGAAGCCCGACCTGCGGCTGGGTGAGCTTCATCACGACCTTGAGGTCCGGAGCCGCCGCGCCGATCGCCGCCGCGATCATCATCATCAAGGCAGGGACGCAAACGACCACGGCGAGCAGCAGGATTATCCGCGCCCTCGGCAGCGCGGAGGGCGCAGCTGCTGCGGGAGTTGGTTGATGCGCGGAGTCCATTTCGGGGGGGGTGCGGGATCAGACACCAAGCGAATGAGCGGTAAAAGGTCTAAAAGCGGAAAAGTTGGAAAGTGAAAGGGGCGAGGGACCGGGAGGCTAAGAGACCAAAAGACAGCCGAGCTGAAATCGAGCCAGGTCGCTGTGGCGACCAGCAGACCAAGGGCCGAACCGCGGGATTGCCTCCGGGCGAGATCAGTTACGCCGCCGGCCTCTTGGCGCCCCCGGAAGAATTGCGGATCAAATCGTTCGCTTCGCGTCGGTATCGGCGGGCCCCCTCGACGATCGGAGCCGAAAGGGGGGGGCTTTGGCCGCGAACCACGGCCTGCCCCGCTTGGTTTCGGCTGGCCTCGGGCTGCTTTGGCTCCGCGGGTCCGCCCCGCTCGTGCCGAAACCAAGGGGATTGATGTAGCCGGGGTATCCTACCCTGGCCGACGGGACGAAAGCGCCTACCCGAAACGTCCTCGAACGAAAGGTACTCCGCTTGGGTCCGCACGTATGCCACCCCGACTGCAAGGCGAAGGGACGGGGTCAGGCCTTTGCGCGTTGCGCATCGCGGTGGCTCCCGATGCCGGGGCGCAGCGTGGCAGATAGACCTAGCCAACGGACGCAAGCCAGCCAGGCGTAAGGCGGGGCCACCTGTTCGCGGAGCTACCGGCGCCTTTAGCCTCGGCTGCAACGCGCAACGGCCACCCCCCGTTTGGCCACCCCATCCTTCCGGCCCCGGCGCGACCCGGAATTGTCACACGGACGCGGTTGAACTCCGGCCGCACTTGGCCGCAATCCCCGCCGCGTCCCCCCACTTCATCGTTCCGTTCCTCCCCCCGATGTCCCTTACCCTGCTTTCCCGGCGTTGCTTTGTCCGCCTGGGCCTCGCCCGCACCGTCCTGTTGGCGTCGCTCCTGGTGCCCTGCGGGCTCCGCGTCCACGCGGCGGCCGAGCCCCTGCCCCCGGTGGTCTTCGTCCACGGCAACGGCGATTCCGCCGCGCTGTGGCTCACCACCGTCTGGCGCTTTGAGAGCAACGGCTGGCCGCGGGAGCGGCTGCACGCGCTGGACCTGCCCCTCCCGCTGGCGCGCGACGACGACCAGGTGGAGCAGCCCGGACGCACCTCGGCGGACGACCTGGCTCGGCACCTCGGGACCGAGGTGGCGCGCGTCGCGCGGGCGCACGGGGGCGGCAAGGTCATTCTGGTGGGGAACTCCCGGGGTGGCCTCGCGATCCGCAATTACATCGCCCGCCACGGCGGCGCGGCCCTGGTCGCGCAGGCGATCCTCGGCGGGACCCCGAACCACGGCGTCTGGGCCAACCCGGCGCTCCGGCCGGGCAGCGAGTTCAACGGCGCCGGGCCCTTCTTGACCGCCCTCAATGCGCCTCCCGGTGCGGCTCCGGGCGAAGAGGTGACGCCCGGGGTGCGTTGGCTGACGCTGCGATCGGATCGAAACGATAAATTTGCCCAACCGGATGGCGCGTGGATCGGCGCCAAGGGCGTGCCGACGGGCGTGAGTTACGACGGACCGGCCCTGGCCGGGGCCACCAATGTGGTCCTCCCGGGCCGCGATCACCGGGAGGTGAGTTACCACGCCGAGGCGTTCGCCGAGACCTTCCGCTTCGTGACGGGACGCGCTCCGACCACCCTCGAGATCCGGCCCGAGGCGGAAGTCCGGCTGGCGGGCAAGGTCACCGGCTTCGGTCCGGGCGGCCCCACCAACCTGCCCATCCCGGGAGCGACGGTGGAGATCTTCGCCACCGACCCGGCGACCGGGGCGCGGCGCGGCGGCGCGCGTTACCGGGCCACCGTCAGCGAGGATGGCCACTGGGGGCCGCTGGCGACCGACGCCCAAACCACCTTGGAGTTCGTGGTCACGGCCCCGGATCACGCCATCACGCATTTCTACCGCGGTCCGTTCCTTCGTTCCAGCCAGCTGGTCCACCTCCGGGTGGAACGTCCGCTGCCTGCCGAGAACCGGCCGGGGGCGGTCGTGCTCCTGAGCCGGCCCCGGGGCTATTTCGGGCTGCCGCGGGACGAGGTCATCCTCGACGGCAAGAGCCCGCCGCCGGGGATCCCGCCGGGAGTGGCGGGGGTGTCCGTCTCGCGCCTGGAGCTGGCCGACGCGACCGCCCGGCCCGTGGCGGCGGCCTTCCGCTCCGGGGCCCTCGCGGAGCAGCTGACCGGCCGCGTCTGGCCGGCCGCGGAGAACCGGGTCGTCCTGCTCGAGCTGCACCACTGAGGCCGGCCGAGGCCGCGCCCTTGCGTGACCATCCGGTCACGCTCCGGTGAACCTCCGGTGACGAGACCGGCAGCGGGTTGACGCGCGGCAGCGGTGCTCCTCGCTCGCGGGAATGACCAAGCCTCCCCGCGCGCCCCTTGTCCTGACCGCCCTCTTCACCCTGTCCCCGCTCGGGGCCGCGGTCCCGCCCCCGGCGGGTACCGAGGTCGTCGCGTTGGACAAGTTCGAGGTCACCTCCCAGAAGCGGACCGAGGCGATCGAGAATGTGCCGATCGCGGTGACCGCCTACACCGGGACCTTCCTGCAGGGCATGGGCGTCGGCTCCTTCAAGGACCTGGCACCGTTCGTCCCCGGCCTGTTCATCCAGGAGCAGTCGCCGAACAATCCCGGCATCAACGTGCGGGGCGTGACCACCGACAGCGGCGACCCCCGGCAGGAGACGCGGGTGTCAATCTTCCAGGATGGCGTCTCGATCAGCCGTTCCCGGGGCAGCGTGGTGGAGCTCTTCGACCTCGAGCGGGTGGAGGTGCTGAAGGGACCGCAGGGGACGCTGTTTGGCCGGGGTGCCCAGATCGGGGCGATCTCGATCATCCAGAACAAGGCGCAGAACACCAACGCGGGCCAGCTGACGGCGGGCTTTGGGAACTACGGACGGGTGGAGGCGGCGGGCACCTTCAACACCGTGCTCCAGCCGAACCAGGTCTTCGCGCGCGTGGCGTTCACCTATGTGGACCGCGACGGCTCGATCCGGAACGTCGCGGACGGGTCGGATCTGAACGGCAAGAACACCCTCGCGGTCCGCACCAGCCTGCGCTGGCAGCCGACCTCCGCGACCACCGCGGACCTGATCCTCAATTACCAGCGTGACCAGCCGCCGGGCACCTCGTTCAAGAGCGGGACCTTCGCGCCGCGCGGGGGCGACACCCGTCCGTTCGACACCGCCGAGCTGAACCGCGGGTCCGAGCTGCGCATCGATCGGACCGTCGCCGGCGTGACCGCGATCGTCACCCACGACTTCGACGACGCCTTCACGCTGACGAGCATCACCGGGTACCGGGACTTCGATTCCTTCGAGGCGTTCGACGCCGACGGCACCCGGCTGAACATCCTCGAGTTCGCGGAGGATTACCAGGGCGACCAATTCAGCCAGGAGCTCCGGCTGAGCTACGATGCCGGGGGGCGCTTCCGCGGTTTCGCGGGCCTGAGCTTCTTTGACGAGCGCGGCTCCGCCCGGGTGCCCTTCTACACCGATGAGCGGCAGTTCGCCGCCTTCCTCCTGCGGGGCAACGGCGTGCCCGTGTTCCTGCCCGACGGGAGCCCCAATACCCTTCTGGCCGTCAATCCCCTGACCGGCGGCCCGCTGCGCCCCTACAACCGGGAGGAATACACCCAGACGGGCGCGACCGAGGCCTATGATGTCTTCGTCGATGGCACCTTCAACCTGACCCCGCAGCTGGAGATTTCGGCAGGGCTGCGCGCGACCTTCGAGGATGTCACCTCGGGCTATCAGGTCGTCAACGCGCTGACGCCGGCCGGCTTTCCCACCGCGGCGGCGAATTTCCCCAATGCGCTCTTCGCGCCGACCAACGGCCTGGTCGAGGCGAGCCGGGACTACCGCTCGTGGGTCTCCCGGCTGGTCGGCCGCTACAAGTTCAGTCCCGGCCTGAGCGCCTTCGCCAGCGCCGCCCGCGGCCGCCGGCCGGACACGCTGCTCATCTCCTTTGTCGGCGGGCGCTATGTCCCGGTGGAGCTGCAGGAGGAGATCGTCTGGAGCTACGAGGTCGGCCTGAAGGGCGCGCTGCTCGGCCGGCGCGTCACCTGGAGCGCCTCGGTGTTCCGCTATGACTACCAGAACTTCCAGAGCACCGCGGTGAATCCGAATCCGCCGCCCCTGACGACGACGGTCGACGCCGGCAACGCCACGGGCAAGGGCTTCGAGGCCACGCTCCAGGGTGCCCTGACCCCGAACCTGAGCCCCTTCGCCACCTTCGGTTACACCGATGCGACCTTCGACGCGGTGAATGATCGCGGCCAGCGCCAGCAGCTCGCCGGCAACACGTTCCGCCTGACCTCCCGGCGCACCTACTCCCTCGGGGCCACCCTCTCCCTCCCGTGGGCCGGGGCGGGCACCTTCCGCCTGACGCCCAGTTACCAGTACAAGTCGAAGCACTTCTTCGACGACAACAACGCCAACGCGGGCGGGCTGCTGCGGCAGGATGGCTACGGACTCCTCGCGCTGCGGATCGCCTTCGTCTCGGCCGACCAACGTTGGGAAGTGACCGGCTACGCGGACAACCTGCGCGACCAGCAGTACATCATCGACGCCGGGAACACCGGCGGCGCCTTCGGCATCCCGACCTTTGTCGCCGGCGACCCGCGCACCTATGGCGTTCGCCTCACCCGGCGCTTCTGAACGGAGATCCGCGCGGATGACTGCCTTGGAGGTTATCGCTTTCCGCGGACGGCAGCGGGGGATGAGGACCCGCCGTCCAGCGGTCCGGCCGCGGAGGGCGCAGCCGTGAAGGTCGATCTGCTGGTGGTGGGCGCGGGGATCGTGGGGCTGGCGCACGCGCGGGCGGCGGCGCGCCGCGGCCTCCGCGTGGCCCTGGTGGAGCGCACGGAGCGGGCCGTCGGGGCCTCGGTCCGGAACTTCGGGCTCCTGTGGCCCATCGGCCAGCCCGAGGGTCCGCGCCACGCGCGGGCCCTGCGGAGCCGCGACGTGTGGGCGGAGATCGCCCGGGAGACCGGGATCCACTTCGCGCCGGAAGGCTCCCTCCACCTCGCCTATCAGGCGGACGAATGGCAGGTGCTCCGGGAATTTGTCGCGGGCCCGGGCGCGGGCCACGGCCGGAGTTTGCTGGAGGCTCCGGAGGTGGCGGCGCGTTTCCCGGCCGTCCGTCCGGCGGGCTTGGTCGGGGCGCTCTGGAGTCCGACCGAGGCCACCGTGGATCCGCGGGAGGCGATCGGCCGCCTCCCGGCCTGGCTGCAGGAACACCACGGGGTCGAGCTGCGGTTCGGGGAGACGGTGCAGGAAATCCGCCTGCCCCGCGTGCGGACCAGCCGGGGGGAGTTGCAGGCGGACCGGGTCATCGTCTGCAGCGGGGCGGACTTTGAGACCCTGTACCCGGAACAATTTCGCGCGGCGGCGCTCACCCGTTGCAAGCTGCAGATGCTGCGGACCGGGCCCCAGCCCCCGGCGTGGACCCTGGGTCCGGCCTTGTGCGCGGGGCTTACCCTCGCCCACTACGATTCCTTCCAGACGTGCCCGTCGCTCCCGGCCCTCCGCGAGCGCCTGCGCGCCAACCTGCCCTTCCACACCGCGCACGGCATCCACGTCCTCGTGTCCGAGACTGGCCGCCGCGAACTGACCCTCGGCGATTCGCACGCCTACGGGCTGACCGTCGATCCGTTCGATCGCGAGGACATCAACGCGGCGATCCTCGGCTACCTGGGCACGTTCCTCCAGGCCCCCTCGCTCGCCATTGCGGAGCGCTGGCACGGGGTCTACCCGAAGCTGACGAACGGGGGCAGCGAATGGGTGTTCTCGCCCGAGCCGGGGGTCACCCTCGTCAACGGCCTCGGCGGCGCCGGCATGACCCTGTCCTTCGGCCTCGCGGAGGAAGTGGTCGCGGCCCTTCCTTGAAGCGGCTCAGGGCCGCCGCCCGTCGGCCACGTGCCGAGCCAGCCGCGTGAGGGCCTGGGGCAATTCCTCGAGTCCATCGATGACCTCGTGGGCCCCCGCGGTGAGGAGCGCGGAGCGCGCGGCGGAAAAGCAGGCCGAACGGTCGCCGGCGGAAAGCGCCTGGATCTCCGGCTCCGTGAGGCCCAGGGCGTTGCCGGTGAGCGCGACCCCGATCGTCCACGCCCCGGCGTTGCGGCCCTCCGCGATGTCGCTCGGGGTGTCCCCGACCTTCACGAAGCGGCTGAGCGGCCAGACCCCCAGCCGCAGCGCATTGGCGTACATCATGAACGGCGCCGGGCGGCCGGCGGGGACGTCATCCGGGGTGACGACCGCATCCGGCGCATAGCCCTGGGCGGCGGCGGCGGGGAGAACCCGTTCCAGCATGACCCGGGAATAGCCCGTGGTGGTGCCGATGGCGATGCCCTCGGCGCGGAGCCAGGCCACCGCCGCGGCCACCCCGGGAATGAGGTCGGTGCGTGCCGCCACCTGGACGAGCATCTCGCGCTCCAGTTCGGGATAGAGCCGGTCGGTCAACTCGGTCATCCCGTGGTGCGAGAGGATGGAGCGGAGGTGGTCCCGTTTTGGCAGGCCCATCTCGAGGCGCAGTTCCTCGATCGACGTGGGGATGCCCTCGCGCCGCAGCACGGCCTGCAGGGCGAAGACGGGCGCCATGCACCCTTGATCGATGGTGGTCCCGGCCCAGTCGAGGACGACGGCGGGAAGGGAGGCGGAGAGTTTAGGCATGTTCCGAAGGGGGAGCGGGGCTGGGCAGCAGCCAGGCGAGTCCCGCGGCGGCGGCGGCCCCGACGGCCAGCAGGCCGAAGCCGGTGCCGTAGCCCCAGCGGTCGAGGATCCACCCGAATCCGGATCCCGCGAGCACGCCCGCGAGGTAGCCGACCGAGTCAATCAGGCCGGAGATGGTGCCGGCCAGGGCCGGTCCCCGCAGGCGCACCGAGAAGTAGCCGGCGAGCAGGCTGTAGGGCCCGAGGCCGCAAAAGCCGACGACCCCCACGAGGGCGACCAGCCACGGGAAGGCCAGCGCCGACGGACGCGAGAGGAGGAACAGGCTACCGGCCAGGAGCGTCAGATTCACGGCCAGGACCCACCGCTGGCGCGCGGGCGAGCCGCGCCCCAGCAGCACGCCGGTCACCAAAATGCCCGCCGCCCCGCACAGGTCGAAGGGGAGCGAGAGGAAGGACGCCACCTGCAGCGACATGCCGGGGCCGCCCGTGGATTTGATGAAATCGACCGTCCAGTCGTTGAAGGTCTCCCGGACCAGCGTGAGGAGGAAGCTCAGGGCGCACAGCACCTGGAAGCCACGGTCCCGGAGCAATCCCGCCCAGGGGATCCGCGCGGGGGCGGGGCGGGGACCGGACCCGTCGCCCCGGCGCGACGGCGCGTCCCGCGGGAGCAGGCGCCACGCCGCCACCGCGAGGAGCGCGAGCACCCCGGAGGGCACGAGCAGGATCGCCTGCCAACTGCCGCCGCTGGACGCCGCCACCCAACCGGCGAGCGCGACCGACGCGGCGCCCCCGAAGACGTAACTCAGGCTGAGCACGCCCAGGGCGAAGGCCTGACTCCGTTGACCGAACCAGGGCGAGGCTTGCTTGACCATCGCCGCCCACGCGGGCGAAGCGCCCAGGCGGTTGCAGGCATAGGCCAGGCCCAGCATGCCGAGCGTGGGCGAAAAGGCGGACAGGGCGCCGCAGCCCACCACGGCGAGCAGGGCACCGAGGAACGAATCGCGCCCGCCCCAGCGGTCCACCAACGGCGCCAGCAGCAGCTTGCCGGCGGCGTAGGCCAAAGTGCCCACGCTGGCGATCCGGCCGACCTCCTCGCGGGTGGCCCCGAAGTCATCGACCAGCAGGGGCACCGCCACCGCCAGGTTCTTCCGGCACAGGTAGACGCCGATGTAGCCCGCCACCAGCAGCCCGAGCAGGCCCCACGCGCGCGGGGAATCCGGCCGCGGGGCACCGGCCGGACCCGCCGCCGTCGCGCCGGGTCCGCCGTCCCCGGCCATGGAGCCGGCGCCGGCGCTCACCGCGAGCGGTAGGGCATCAGCTGCCGCTCGACCGTGCCGTCCTCGTAGAAGTCCACGATCGCGTAGGCCGGCGGGAACTCCTGGTAATCGCCCTTCCACCACCCGCCGCTCACCGCCCCGTTGCAGAGGTAGCGGACCCCGAGGTAGGTCACATCGTCCACCAGATGGACGTGCCCGCTGAGGCAGACCTTCACGTTGGGATGGCGCCGGAACAGGTCCTTGAGCCGGCGGGCGTCGATGTGGGTCCAGGCACCCGGCACCACCCAGCTGCCGGTCGCCTCCAGCTCGTTATCGAAGAAGACGCAGGCGCTGAGGATGGGGATGTGGGAGAGGATCGCGATCGGCGTGGTCGGCGGAACCGCCGCCAAATCCCGCGCCAGCCACGCGAACTGGGCCTCGTCGAGGCTCGCGGTGTAGTTGTGCTTGTTCGCGAAGTCCGGCTGCATGCTGTCGAGCACGACGAAGTGCCAGCCGTTCTGGTCGAAGGAATAATAGCGGTCGGGGAGCGCCAGCCGTTCGAGGGCGAGCGCCTTGCCGTAACCCTTCTCCCGCTCGAGGCCGGGCCGGCCGCGGATCCCCCAGCCCCAGATGTCGTGGTTGCCCAGCGCGAAGCGGGCGGGCACCTGGAGCTCGCGGCGCAGCACGGAATCCCAGACGTCCCACTGGGCGACCGTCTCGTCCCGCTCCACCTTGAGGCCGTCCATGATCAGATCGCCGCCGAAGAACATCAGGTCGGGGCGGTCGGGCAGCGCCTGGGCGTGGCGGATCGCCGCGGCGAACCCGCCCGGGGGGTCCTGCAAGCCCTCGCGGACCGGCAGCACGTGGACATCGGTGAGGTGGGCGAGCCGGAGGGCCCGGCGGCCCGACCGGCGGGCCGGCGCCACGGGCGCCGCCGGGGCGGCGAGGGGCGTCAGGGCGGAGGCGAGGAGGAAGTCGCGGCGCAGCATGGAAGCAAAAAGCGCCGGGCCGCGCGGCGATCCGCGTGGCCCGGCGGAGACGAGGAACGCGGATCAGAAACCGAGGGTGACCGAGAAGGCGACCGTGCGGGGAGCCCCGATGTTGTACAGCATCGTGGAGCCGGCGGCGTCGTTCTTCACGTAGCCCTGGTCGTTGATGGAGATGCCTCCGAGGTAATTGCGGTCCAGGAGGTTCATCACGTTCAGTTCGAACCCGAGGCTGCGGATGAATTCGCGGCCGGAGAACGTGCGGGTGTAGCCGAGGTTGAGGTCATAGACGGTCACCGCGGGGATGGACCCATCGTTCGAATAGGTACCGTAGATCCGGCCGGTGTTCTTGCCGACCAGGCCGAAGGAGAGGCCGCCCTTGGAGTAAACCAGCCCGAGGGAGGCGATCTGCTCCGGCGTATCGACGACCTTCTTGTCCTTGAGGATCGTGCCGTCCGGCGTGTTCTCGGTGTAGATCGCCCGCGTCCGGCTGAAGGAGCCCAGCAGGTTGAAGCCGCCACCCAGGCGGTAGCTCGCCGCGACCTCGGCGCCCATCGCGTCGAGCCCGCCCACGTTGACCAGCACGCTGCCGGCCCCCGTGTTGGTGTAGTCCTTGGCGAAGGAACCGCTCAGGTTCACGATCTTGTCGGTGTAGCGGATCGAATAGACCGTCGCGGAGAAGGCGAGGTCGGGCCCGGCATAGCGATAGCCGGCGTCCAGGTTCAGCGCGTACTCAGGCTTCACCCGCGAGTAGTCCGTCCCGGTGGCGGTGACGTTGTCGGTGAAGATGGTGTCCTTGACCGCGGAGAAATTACGGGAGGCGCCCGCGAAGAACTCGGAGGCGGCATCAAGCTTGTACACGACGCCGGCGCTCGGGAGCGGCTTCGAGTTGCTCGAGAGATCCTTCCCGTAGAAGGAGCCGTCCGACTGCAGGAGCCGCTGGCGGCCGCGGAAGTCGATCTGGAAGTACTTCAGGCCGACGTTGACGGTGACCGGGCCGAAGACCGCCTGGTCCTCCGCGTAGAGCATGTTGGTCGCCGTGCGGTAATCCCAGTGGAAGGACTTCAAGTAGGCGCCCTCGTTGTACACCGGGCTCTGGGTCGGGTCGAGGACCGCATGCCAGGTGCGGTACCGCTCGCGGCGCTGGGTCTCGTGCCACAGGCCGAACCGCAGGCGGTTGCCCGGGGCCACCTGGACCTCGGACCCGGCGTTCACCCCAAAGCGGTTGTTCAGGTAACGGCTGAAGCGGGCCGAAGACAGCGGCTTGGCGGCCGCCTGCTGGGCGGGCGTGAGCCAGGTGTAGGTGGCGATGCTGAATGGATCCGCCGGCGCGGCACCGGTCGTCGGATGGACCGGCACGATGTCGCGGCCGGAGGCATCCGCGAAGAAGACGGTGCCCGCGCGGTTGGCCGGCACGTAATTGCTCGCCGCGGAGAGGTTGCCGCTCAGATCGAACCGGCGCACCTGGAAGGGGGGCAGGAACTGGCCCTTGCCGTTCTGGTAGCCCCAGTACGGCTGCACGCTGAAGCTCAGGCCGTCCGAGAGCCGGGTCTCGGCCTTCAGGTAGGTCAGGGTGTTGGTGCGGATCGTGGTCCAGGTCGGGGCGTAATTCTGATCCGTGTTCGGCCGCCCGGTGAAGGTGAAGGTCAGACGGTCATCCCGCGGGCTCTGGGCGAACTGGCGGAGGGAGACGCCCTGGAAGTTGATCTCGGGCGCAACGTTGTCGAGGGAGGCCCAGAAGGTGAGCTTGGTCGAGCCGAGGTCGGCGATCGCCTTCGCGTCGGCGTGGATCCGCTTGCTCAGGGCGGCGTCGCCCCCGACGTAGTCCCGCACCCAGTTGTCGTACTGCAGGTTGGAAAGGCTCACGTAGCCCCGGAGGCCGCCCGCCAGCTTGCCGGTGTCGACCCGGACGGAGCCGCGCTGCAGGCCGAAGGACCCGGCGGTGAAGCGGGCCTGCACGCCGGCCTGCTCCGCGGGGGCGACCGAAGTGTAGGCGAGCGTCCCGCCCAGCGCCTGCGCGGAAGCGGAGGAAATCTCCGCCGCACCCTGCGAGACCACCACGGCGGCCAGGTTCTCCACGTCCACGTAACGGTTCGGCTTGGCGCCGCCGCCGTAGGCCGTGTAGCCGGTCGTCACCCCATCGAAGGAGAAGCCGAGCTGCCCCTCGGTGAAGCCGCGGATGTTGATCCGGGTGGACCAGTCGTCACCGCCGATGCCGTCCCCTTGGGAGAGGCTCACGCCGGGGAGGAACTTGATGACGTTGATCACGCTGGTCGCCGCCGACTGGAGCGCGATCTGTTCGCGGCCGGCGAGGTGGTTCGCCACGGGAGCCGGGACGGATTGGACGACGAAGCGATCGAGCGAGACGGGGGTGTCCGCGGGCTTGGGCGCGGGCGCGCCTTGGCCGAGGAGAACGGTCGCACCGGCGCAGGCCGGCAGCAGACGCAAGAGGAGGTGGCGGTGCATGGGATTTGGTGGGAGGAGCGGTCCGGCCGGCGGGCTCGAGGGAACCCGGTCGATGACGGACGCACGGACCACCGCGCCGGAGATGGACCCCGAGCGTCAAGGCACAGGCCCGACTGACACCCGGTCTTCACCCGCCCGTCGGCTCCGCGTAACGTTTGCGACGAACGCATGGCGGAGCGCACCTCGGGCCGTCCGCCGCATGGTGGCTGGGGGAGTCGGGACGACCGCAAAGGGGTCAGGCCGTTGTTCGCTGCCGTGGCCTTCCCTCACGGGCCCCGACCGACTGAGCAGCAATGCTGCGGCACAGAGCCCAAGGGGACCAGCCATCCGCAATCTCAGGCGGGTGCCCGTTAGGGACAGCAAACCACGGCCTGACCCCCTTTGGTTTCGGGCGCTAAAACTTAGCCCACTCCGCGGGTCCGCCCCACCCCTGCCGCAACCAGGCGGATTGGTGTAGCCGGGGAATCCTTCCCCGGCCAAAGGGACGAAAGCTCATTCCATGGCGTCGTTGGGCCTGCGCCGCACCACGATGGCTCCGCAAGTAGGCAGTGCCGAACGCACAACCGGGGCAGGATGCCCCGGCTACACCAGACCCCGAACCAGATCCGTACCACGATACTCCCTGCATCCTTCGGTTATTCCTCGGTCTGTCAGAGGTAATTAAGCTGCTTCGCCCAGTAATAACCGAAGGATAAAGGCAGGAAGTAAGGCCGGGGAAGCGGTAGACGGCAGTCGGTAATCGGTGATCGGCGGGCAGTGGGCGTTTGACACTATTATAATTTCGTATATAGTTAACCCACAATTCTTTGTCCACCGTCCACCGTCCACCGTCCACCGTCCACCGTCCACCGTCCACCGTCATGCCCCGCCGCTTCCTCTTGGGCTTCGCGCTCGCGCTCCTGCACCTGCCTAGCCGCGGCGCGGAGGCGGACCTGACCGCCGCCCGGGCCCTCCTAGCCGCACGGCGACCGGCCGAGGCGCAGGCCGCGTTCGAACGCCTCCACGCCGCCGACCCGGCCAACGCCGAGGTCAACCACACGCTCGGCCAACTCGCCAACCGCCGCGGCGACCCCGCGCAGGCGATCCCCTATTTCACCGCCGCGGCCACCGCCGAACCCCACGCGGGACGCCACCAGCAGGGCCTGGGCGACGCCTATGGCCGCCAAGCCGAACGCGCCGGGATCTTCGGCGGGCTGGGCCTCGCCCGGAAATGCGTCGCGGCCTACGAGCGCGCCGTCGCCCTCGAGCCGGCCAACGTCGAGTTCCGGCTCAGCCTCCTCGAATTCTACCGGCTCGCCCCGGCCCTCGTCGGCGGCGGCACCGCCAAGGCCCAGGCGCAGGTGGACGCGATCCGCGCGCTCGATCCCGTCCGCGGCCGCATCGCCGCCGCCACGCTGCTCGCGGGAGAGAAACGCACCACCGAGGCCTTCGCGGAGTTCGCGGCGGCCCTGCAGGCCCAGCCAGACGACGTCGTCGCGCTCTATCAACTCGGACGACTGGCGGCGTTGACGGGAGCGGAACTGGACCGCGGCGCCGCTGCCCTGGGCCGCTACCTGGAGTTGCCGGAGGTGATGCTCCCGCAGGCGCCCGGACACGCCTCCGGCCACTGGCGCCTGGGCCAGGTGCGGGAACGGCAGGGTGACCGGGAGGGAGCGCGCGCGGCCCTCGAGGCGGCGCTGCGGCTGGAACCCGGCTTCAAACCGGCCGCGGAGGCGCTGCGGCGGCTGCGTTGAGGCCCGGCCAAGCGGCTCAGGATGGCCACAAAAGGCTCAAAGGGCGCTGGGCGCGGACCGGACTGAAGATGGCGTCCATAGACGCCGCGGAGGTTTCAGGGCGAGCGCTCGGAAGGGAGGCCTCCAGACCACGGCCGCAAGGTCTTCACGCCCGCGCGACGGAAGCACCTCGGTTCGCATTCCCGCCCCGGTGGCTCCCGTACCTGAGTCTCGCGGCGTCTATGGACGCCACGCACGGCCTCGACCGCGCGTGGAACCCCTTTGCGCTTTTTGTGGCTCACCCCCTGAGCCGGAAACAGGCCGTTGGGCGGGACGCCCTCGGCACGGAACCCGCCGGCCTCAACGCCAGTTCAGCACCAGCCGCGTGAAGTAGGAGGTGTCCATCTTCTGCACGCCGAGTCCGGGCTCGCTGTTGTAGTCGTTGGCGAGGCCCAGGCGCAGCTTCCAGTTCGGGTTAGCCAGCGGCAGCTCGTAGAAGCTCTCGTGCATCGCCCGGTAGTTGGAGAAGTCCTCGAAGGTCGGCACCACGGTCAGGCGGTTCACGAGGACCGAGTTCGCCAGCTCCAGGCGGTGCGAGAAGCCGAAGTCGAGACCGGCGCTCTTCACGTCGATCGTCGCGGGATTACGGTAACCCTCGTAGCGGAAGGAGAGACCGAAGCGGCCCGTGAGCAGGTGCTTCGGTGCCTTGATCATGTCATAGCCCATGCCGGTAGCGGCGACGTTGTAGAGGTCGATGTCCTTGATCCGGTCAAACCCGCCCTCATCGCGGACGTACCACGAGAACTTGCCCGTGAAGTTGATCTGGTAATCCACGCCCGCCTTGAACTGGTCGGCCGACTTCTCGTCGTCCGTCACCTGCCGGTCATAGGCGGTGAAGAACTGGAGCGTGTCGGTAGCGCCCTTGAGGACCGCGCGCACGCTGGCGGAGGTGCCAAGCTGGTCCTTGTTGCCGTTCTTGCCGTTGATGTCGGTGCTGGCCTCGTAGGTCCAACCGCGCTCGAGGGCGGCGACGGCGGGATCCTTGCCACCCGCGGCCCAGGAGGCCGCCACCTTGCCCACGTCCGAGGTAAATTCCCCCTCGGCGTTGGCCACGCGCACGCGACCCGCCCCGGGGCTGGAAACCACGCCGTCCACGCGCGTGCCGTTGGCGAAACGCACCGCCACCGGGGCATCGGTGGAGATCGCGGTCACCTCGGACTGCTTGAGGGTGACGGTCCCGGCGAAGTCGGTGGCGAGGACGACGTTCCCGCCGTCGATGCGGGTGATCTTGCCCACCAGGCGGGAGCCCCCGCGGAGCTCGACCACGTCGGCCGAGAGGAGGGACGGAAGGAGGAGGAACGCCGTGAGGAGGACGGCGGGGAGAGGGAGGGTTCGGGAGGATTGCATTGCTGGGAAGGGTTTAGCGCTGAACACAGCAACGTGCTCCGGCCGCCAGAGGCGTCAACGTTTACCCCGGATTTCCGGGTCACGGCGGGGCCACCGGCGGCTCGACAGCGGGGAGCGCGGGCGGTTGCCTTGCCGCCCTCGCCCGATGCCCGCCGCCCCCACCGCTCCCGCCCGCCCCGCCCTGCTGGTCGCCGACCAGTGGCGGGATTACGCGCTGCTGGACTGCGGGGATGGCCTGAAACAGGAGCGCTGGGGCGAGTACACGCTGGTGCGCCCGGATCCGCAGATCCTGTGGCCGCGGCACGGGCGGGAGCGCGGCGCCCCTTGGGAGGAATGGGACGGCTTTTATCACCGGAGCGAACAGGGGGGCGGACGCTGGGAGTTCCGCCGGACGTTGCCCGACGCGTGGCGCCTGCGCTACGAGCCGCTGGACCTGACCTTACGCATCCACCCGACCTCGTTCAAGCACACGGGGCTGTTCCCGGAGCAGGCGGTGAACTGGGAGTGGTGCGCGGCACGGATCCGCGAGCGGCGGGCGACGCAAGCGGAGCCGGTGCAGGTGCTCAACCTCTTCGGCTATACTGGGGCCGCGACGGTCGCGGCGGCGCGCGCGGGGGCGGCCGTGTGCCACGTCGACGCCGCCGAGGGGATGGTCAAGTGGTGCCGCGAGAACGCCGCCCTGAGCGGGCTCGGCGAGGCCCCGATCCGCTACCTGGTCGACGATTGCCTGAAGTTCGTCCGCCGCGAGGTCCGGCGCGGCCGCACCTACGACGCCATCATCATGGACCCGCCGACCTACGGCCGCGGGCAGGCCGGGGAAATGTGGCGGCTGGAGGACCACCTCTGGGAGCTGCTGGTGGAATGCGGGCGGCTGCTGGGGCCGCGGCCGCTGTTCGTCCTGATCAACGCCTACACCGCGCGCCTGTCCCCCACCGTGGTCGCCAACCTTCTCGCCGAGCTCCTCGCCGGCCGCGGCGGCACGATCACCGCGGGCGAGGTCGGCCTGCCCATCCAGCGCGACGGCAAGGTCCTGCCCTGCGGCATCTACGGGCGCTGGCAGGCCTGAGCCCCCATCCTTTCTCCCATGTCCACCCCCACCGTCTACCGCTTCTCCTTTGGTCCCTGGAACATCAGCGAGGGCGCCGATCCCTTCGGCCCCGACGTCCGCGCGCCCTACCCGCACGACCGCAAGTTCGCGCTCTACCGCCAATTGGGGTTCGAGGGCGTGCAGTTCCACGATGACGACGTCGTCCCGGACCTCGACGCGATGACGGCCCCGCAAATCGCGGCGCGGGCGGCGGAGGTGGCGCGGATGCTGCGGGACGAGGGCCTGACGCCCGAGTTCGTGGCCCCGCGGCTCTGGTTCGCGGCCCAGACGGTAGACGGCGCCTACACCGCGAACCGGGCCGAGGACCGGGCCTATGCGGCGGAGCGGACGCGGAAGTGCGTCGACATCGCCCGGGCCATTGGTTGCCGGGCGATCGTGCTCTGGCTGGCCCGCGAAGGCACCTACGTGCGCGAGGCCAAGGACGCGCGCCTGGCCTACCAGCGGCTGCTGGAGACCGTGAACCAGGTGCTGGCGTACGACCGGGAGGTCGAAATCTGGATCGAGCCCAAGCCGAATGAGCCGACCGACCTGGCGTACGTGCCCACGGCCGGCCACGCGGTCGCCTTGGGCTACGCCTCCGCCGATCCCCGGCGCGTGAAGGTCGTGATCGAGAGCGCGCACGCCCTGCTGGCGAACCTGGACCCGAGCGACGAGATGGCGTTCTGCCTCGCCCACGACAAGCTGGGGAGCGTCCACCTGAACGACCAGAACGGCCTCAAGTACGATCAGGACAAGAACTTCGGGGCGGCGAACCTGCGGGCGGCCTTCAATCAGGTGCGGGTGCTCGAGGAGGGCGGCTACGGGCGGCGCGGGGAATTCGTGGGCCTCGACGTGAAGGCGATGCGCACCCAGGCCGGCAGCCCGGTGGTCGACCACCTGCGGACCAGCCGCGAGCTGTTCCTGCACCTCGTCGACAAGGTCCGCACCTACGACCGGACGCTCGTCGAGCAGTACCGGGCGGCGCAGGACTACGAGGCGCTCGAGCGCTACACCCTGCGGCACTTGCTGGGGGTGGGCGCGCGATGAACCCGCGGGTGCCAATCCCGGTCGTCGCGGCGCTGCTGGAGGACGTCGACGGCTACTTCCTGCTGGGGCGGCGCCCGCCCACCAAGGCGCTCCCGATGAAATGGGAGTTCCCCGGGGGCAAGATCGAGGCGGGGGAAACTCCCCTCGAGGCCCTCGCGCGCGAGCTCAAGGAGGAGCTGGGCATCCAGGTGATCCCCGGTAAGGCCTGGCCGGTGTACCTGCACGATTACGAGAAGGTGACCGTCGAGATGCATCCTTTCACCTGCCACCTCGCGCCCGGGAGCCCCGCGCCCTACACGCTCGAGCACGTGGGCCTCGCGTGGGTCCGGCCGGAGGACCTCGGAAAGTGGGACCTGGCCCCGGCCGACCTGCCCCTGATCCCGCTGCTGCAGGCCGCCGCCCGCCCCCGTCCGTGAGCCTGCCGCTCGCCGCCGTCTCCCGTCTCCCCGCGCCGGGGGACAACGTCGCCATCGCCGTGCGCCGGCTGGAGGCGGGCGAGGTGCTGGCGTTCGCGGGGGGCGACCGGGCGCTGCCGCACACCGTGCTGGAGGGTCATCGGTTCGCAGTCGCACCGATCGTGGCCGATGCATCGCTGCTCTCCTGGGGGCATCCGTTCGGGCGGGCCCTCGCGCCGATCGCGCCCGGGGACTACGTCGCCAACGCCTCCATGCTGGAGGCCCTCCGGGTCCGGCAGGTGGCGGGGGCGCGGCTGCCGGAGCGGGCGAACTTTGCCGACGTGCTGGCGCCGTACCAGTTCGAGGAGGCGGCCTTTCGCCCCGGGGCGCCCGTGCCGCCCGCGGCGGCGCCCCGCACCTTTTCCGGCTACCGGCGTCAGGGGAAGCGCGGCGTCGGCACGCGGAACGTGATCGCGATCGTCGGCACCTCGTCGCGGGCCGCCAGCTACGTGCGCCTCCTCGCGGACCGCCTGCGACCGCTCTCACGCGTGCACCCGGAGCTCGATGGCATCGTGCCCATCGCGCACACCGAGGGCGGGGACCGGGAGGAGCCCAACAACGCGCCGGAGATCCT
>JAIXQE010000149.1 GCA_027485815.1 Opitutaceae bacterium | reverse complement strand
CGAGCGCATCGTTCGTGTGCAACGTCGAGAGCACGAGATGACCGGTGAGCGCCGCACGAATCGCGAGCTGGGCCGTCTCCGCATCCCGCGTTTCCCCGACCAGCAGAATGTCGGGATTCTGCCGCAGGAGTGCCCGCAGCGAGGCTGCAAACGTGAGGCCGATCTTTTCCCGAATCTCCGTCTGACGGATGCCGGGGAACTCATACTCCACGGGGTCCTCCAGCGTGTGGATAACGCGCCCCTCGTGATCGAGGGCATGGAGCGCGGCGTGCAGCGTCGTGGTCTTCCCCGAACCCGTCGGGCCGGTGAGATAAATCAAACCCGCCGGACCCGCCAGCGCCGCGCGCAGCGCGTCCGCCTGGGGCGCCGCGAGGCCCAACTGCGCGAAGTCCTGTCCCGGCATCGTTTGATCCAACAGCCGGATGACGAGGCTCTCGCCATGCACGGTCGGCAGCGTGCTCAGCCGGAGGTGGAAACGCCGTCCGCGTTCCTTGAGCACGGCCCGGCCATCCTGCGGCAGGCGTTTTTCGGTGATGTCCATGCCGCCGAAAATCTTGCCCCTCGCGAGCAGCGCCTCGCGCTGCGCGACCGGCAACCGGGCATGGCTGTGCATTTCACCGTCGAGCCGGAAGCGGACGAAGAGACCGTCCTCCTTGGGCTCGAAGTGAATGTCGCTCGCCCCTTCACTCGCCGCCGCGCGCAGGATCGCGTCAAAAGTGCGTGTCGGTTCGCCGCCGGATTCGGCCACGACAGTTGCCGAAGAATTTCGGCCACGCAGGTTCTGGAAAAAATCGAGCATGGTCAGCGGACGAGGCGGGGCGTGAGGAAGATCACGAGTTCGGTCCGGGCGCGGAGGTTTGCACGGCTGCGGAATGCAGCCCCGACGACGGGGATTTTTCCGAGAATCGGAACCCGGCGCTCGGTTTCGCCCGTTTCCTCAGAAATGAGTCCGCCGATGATCGCGGTTTCACCGTCACGCAGGCGCACGATGGTCGAAGCCTGCTTCACTTCCGTGACCGGCGCAGTCTGCCGTCCGTCGGGGCTCGTGACGATGGCCTGCAACCGCGTGATGGCCGGCAGCACGTCGAGCGTGATCGTTTTGTCGCCGTCGATCTGCGGGGTGACGGCGAGGATCGTCCCGATGGTGATGGTCGAGACCGAGAAATTCTCCTGCGTCTGATTGAACGCCGTCGTCGCCCCGGGCTGCTGGAGCGTGGTCGTTTGTTGCAGCCGGAAAAACGGGCGATCTTCGCCGACCTTGATGAAGGCCGTCTGATTGTTGAGGGCGCGTAGGCGCGGCTGCGCGACGGTCTTCACCTCGCCTTGCTGCTTGAGCGCCTGGATGACGGCAGAGGCCCGCCCAAATCCCAGGGTTGCCGCGAAGGTATTGGCACCCAAAACGGCACCGCCGACTCCGGCGACATCGAGCGGTGCACGCGCCACCACGCGCACGCCTTCGAGTGAGGTGGCCGCCTGATCCCAGTCGACGCCGAGCTTCTGTTCGTCGCGCAAGGTCACCTCGACGAGCCGGGCCTCGATCTCGACCTGCTGCGTGATCCGGCGGTTCACCAGCTCGATAAAAGCCCGAATGGATTCGTGCCGCTTCACCGGGGCCGTGATCTGCGCCACGCCGCTGAAGCGATTGAGGACGAGACTGTCGCCGTCCTTCACCATGCTGCGCAGTTCCGCCTCCAACGTGGTCCAGAACGTGTTCTGATTCTCCTGTGAAATGGAAACCTGGGTCGCATCGGACGCCGTGTTGCCGCTCACGAGCGATTGCTGCGGCGAGAGCGTCGTGGAGCCGTTCAAGTTTCCGCCACCGCCCGGCGCGCCACCGAGCGTGATCGAGGCGCTGCCGGAACCGCTGCGCGTCAGCTGCGGATAGTCGATCAGGTAGAGCATCGTTTTCCGCTGCCGCACAAAGATGCCCGAGGGCGTCTCTTCGAAATAGAGTCCGACCGGCTCCACGAGAGCGGTCAGCGCGCTGCGAAGCGTGCCGCCGGAGAATTCGACGGTGATCTCGCCGGCAATGCCCGGCTCAACGTGGATCGTCGTCTTGCCCGTGCGGGCCAGCGCGCGCAGCGCGGACGGCAACGGGGTCTTCTCGAAGCGGAGCGGACCGACGGGTTGTTCGAGGGCCGGCGGTTCGCCGGCCACCGCGAACGCGAACAAGAGAACGAAGCAAAGAGGAAGTTTCATAGGAGGAGTCGGTCAGGGTTTCTCGAGGACGAACGGAGGAGCCTCGCGTGTGGTGGCGTCGCGCAGGAGCGTGCGTGACTGGCCGCGATACTTGAGCGTGGCCGCGGCAATTACGTTGAAGCTTTGGGTAACGGGCGCAGCGGGCAGGAAGAACGCGTCACCTGGCTGACTCGCCTGGATCGTGACGGGGCCGGCTCCGGTTACCTCCACGGAATTGCCGGTCAAAATGGCCGGACCGCTGAGCAGGAAGAAACTGACCGGCAGACCCGAGGTTGCATTCGCGACCAGCGTGAACGGCGGAGACGCCAACCCATGATCCCCCGGGGAGTTGAACGTGATCGTTTGGGCCGCCTTTGCCGCAAAGTTGGCCTGCACAAACTTCGCCCGATCCATCGTAACAGCGACGGAAGTCGCCACACCGCTCGCGTCGCCCGCCCAGCCGCTGAAACGGTGAGTGGCATCCGGCGTGGCGGCTACGGTGACGACCGTGCCGGCTGTGTAGGTGCCGCCGGGGGTGACGGTGCCACCACTGCCGGCCGTCGTCGTCAGCGCGAAGCTGTTTGGCGCGAAGTTCGCGATCAGGTTCGTCGCGCCGCTAACGGTGAATGACAATGGATTGGCCGCACTCGAAAGGTCTCCGCTCCAACCGGTGAAGGTGTGCGTCGGGTCTGGCGTCGCGCTCAGCGTGGCGACCGTCCCAACGGGGTAGTTGCCGCTGCCGGTGATCGTCCCGGCACCGACCGGAGACGCCGCTGCGGTGACGGCAAAGGTTTGGAGCGCAGCGTTCGCGACCACGTTGTCGTTCTGCGCCCCGACCGTGAAGACGACCGGATTGGCGGCACTCGTGAGATCGCCCGTCCATCCGGCAAAAACGTGGGTGGCGTCCGGGACGGCGACCAACGTGGCGGACGTTCCTTCCATGTAGATTCCCGCTCCGGTAACCGATCCGGCACCGACCGGCGCTGTCGAGGTCACCACCGTGCGATTCACCCCGAGCACGGTCAGGTCCGCGAACGACATCCGCGTGGTCGACGAACCGGGACCGTATTCGATCACGAATCTGTAGTTGCCCGGGCTCAGACCGGACACCGTGGCTGCGCCGGTCACAGCGGCGGGATACACGTTCACGCCGTTCAGCCCTGGCTGGTAGCCATGCACCCACCGAAAGCCCGTTCCCGTCGTGGTCCAATTGAGGGTCGCCGATTGATTGGAATAGATGACAGTCGGACTGGCGGTGAGGGAGCCATAGAGACCGTCACTCGTCGTGACGTTGATCGTGGCGGTGCGCGTGATTGGGCCGCCCGGTCCATCCGCGATGAGGGTCCAGGTGGTCTGCCCTGGGTTCAGTCCGCCCACATTCACGGTGAAGTTGGACGAGTTTTCATACGGAGTTCCAGTGATGCCGTAGCCCGCCACGCGGACGGTCGTCGCATTGGCCGTGGTCCACGTCACCGTGGCCGTGCCGCCCCAGGCCATGCTCCCCGGCGACACAGTGATGGAGCCGGAAACATTTGCTCCGCCGGTTACAGTGACGGTCGCGGTCTGGGTCACGGGACCGCCCGGTCCCTGCGCCGTGAGCGTGTAAGTGTAAAAACCCGCCGCCAGTCCACTTACGGTCTGGCTGCCGCTGCTCGCCGTGCTGTTCAGGCCGCTGCCGGAAACGCTCACTG